>JAAZCA010000010.1 GCA_012513515.1 Myxococcales bacterium
AAAGGCATCGTCATAGGTCTTGCGTTTCCTCCGCGTCATCATGGACTCCTTTCCGGGGCTCACTTAAGACCCCTTGAGTCCACTTATCAACCCCGTTTTTTCTGTTCAGATTTCGCCGACCGTTATACAGATCTGATGCGTATCATCCGGGCTGACCAGCACGCCACCCTCCTCCTCGCAGTCAGCTATACTGAGGGTAAAAACATCCCACGGGTTGGCGCAGTAGCGCCTACCGCAGGCGTCTCTGTCAAAGGAGAGACACACCTCCTCGCCGGAGCAGGCTGAATCTCTATCGCATGAGTCCTGCGAAGGATCTACACCTATATGCGAATAGGCAACGCATTGGGAATACATGCACAGAGAGGCAGAGGGAGCGGTGCAATTGGAGGTGTATTCGCAGGGAAGCAGTATCTCAATGTCAGCTGTAACCTCCCCGGAGGATTTGGAAAGGTCGCTCTGTAGCGTTATGCTGAGAAGCCTCACCGAAACCCGCAGCTTCAGGTAGGAACCCGCCGTTGGAACAGAGTGGGGAGCGGTAAATCGTCCTTCGCCCCCCTCGCATACCAACGCACCAGCGCCGGATGCGACAGGCTGATCATCCGCATCAAGTATTTCACAACCAAAGTCGCTCCGCTTTTCGCCATTGTAGGATACGGAGAATGAAAAGGATTCCCCAAACTTAAGCCTCATAATCCCATCCGAACCAAAGGCATCTGAGATCAACAATAATTCCCCGCCGCCGCTCGGGAGTTCGGTATCGCTATTAGAGGTAGAGGCGCCGCCACAAGAGGAGATCGCCAAAACGGCCGCCAGGAAAAGAACGAGATAAAATTTGATTTTCATTTTTTTCCCCCTTCGAAGTAACCCGTATCACGAGCATCTTCCGTGCCAAAACTTTAAAAACATAACATATTGACTTACAAGGTCTTTTTAAAGCACACCAATGACGGAGGGGTGTAAAAGCTGCCCGATAAGTCAATTTTTTGACTCCCCCTTGATCAGAATGGGGTATGAAAGGAGCCGTTGATGGGAGGTTTAAAGGCTGATACAGGGGGTTCGGTATGAAGCGAAAGAGATCACAACCCAGCAGCATCGCTTCCATAATCGGCAAAAACGCCAGGAAGATGAATATCGAAAGGCGAATGGACATTTACAGGCTCACCAAGGCGTGGCCTGAAATAGTCGGTCCAGCGATCTGCGCCCATACATCTCCCGAAAGACTCCTCGGTAAAACACTCCTGGTTCGCGTCGATGGATCCTCATGGATGAACGAGCTCGTGTATTTTAAAAAAGAAATCACAAAAAAAATCGGGGCGCGCATCCCCGAACTAAAAATACAGGATCTAAAATTTGAGATCGGCGAGATCAGGAGAATGTCGTCCGAGAAAAATTCGGAGGAGAATGCCTCAAGGGAAAGAAATCTCACGGAGGAGGAACTCGACTTTATCAAAATCGCAGCCGATGAGATATCAGATCCAGAAACAAAGAGCATCGCCGAATCGGCCATGAAGCGAAGCTTTAAGAGGATGCGCTAGCCGATTCGTTTCGAATACTGCGCCATGAAGATGCCATCCAAAGAGTCGTCATCGCGATTCAATTCAAAACCATATTTTGCAGCTATGCGATCCAATTCACCCCTCCGGGAGTTGATAAATACGATCGAAAATTTTCCGCCCCCTGAAAGGACAATTCTAGCCGAAGCCACCAGATCCTCGATAGTTCCATTCAGCTCATGCCTCGCAGCGGCCCTCTGAGGATCAGGGGAAAGCCGCCCGCTAAAAGCCCTGTGGAACGGAGGGTTTGCGATGAGGTGGTCAAATCTTTCCCTATTTTTAAGGGCAAATTCTCTAAAGTCCCCGCACACGCACGAAATGATTTTATCGAGGCCATTAGCTGAAACATTCCCCTTCATGATATCAAAAAGCGATTTCTGTATTTCGACACACGAAAAAGATAATGGCTTGCTCCTCGCCGCCAATAAAATAGAAATTACACCCACCCCGGCGCCAAATTCCACTACCCTTTCCCCATCACGAAGTTCTACGAATTTAGCGAGAGCAAGGGAGTCCATGCCATAGCGATAGCCTCTCAGCGGTTGACGGATCTCAACGTCAGAGCTTTCAAAATATTCCGAGGTGGTTTCGATCATTTTAGTTTTGGAAACATCTTATCACTTCGTCCGCTGAAATTGCGCCTTCACGTATAATCCTCATGGACTCATCTGCAATATCAACTACTGTCGATCCACGAGATGGCTCGCATTCGCCGCCGTCGACTATGCATGGCAGCTTTTCGCCGAAGTATTTTCGCACGTGCTTTACGGAAAGAGATGGAGGAAACCCCGACAGGTTGGCGCTTGTCGTTGTAATCGGCCCGCCAAAGGATTCCACCAGCGCGGCCGCTACCGGATGTGACGAAACCCTTATGCCGATCTTCCCTGTGTTTGTGACAAATCCCTTCGGGATTATGTCGGAAACGGGAAACAGGATAGTAAGCGGACCCGGCCAGTATTTTCGCATGAGAGGCAAAGTCCGGTCGGGGACGAAAGCCACTACCGTCCGCAACATCTTGAGATCTGCGACCAGAATCGAAATCGGCAAACCGTAGTCGCGCGACTTGAGGTCGTAGATCCTTTTGACCGCTTTCCTGCTAAGCGCGTCAGCCCCGAGCCCGTATATCGTCTCAGTCGGATAGGCTATAACCTGGCCCGACTTCAAAAACTCGACAGCCCTTGAAATCTCATTTCGATCGGGATGTCTCGAATCTATGCTTATTATCTCGGTCATATTTATGAATTCAAATTTTTGTCGGCGGCTTCAACTCCGTCGGCCATGGATTTCTTGTACGCAGTCAATTTTTCAGCAAGCGACTTATCGGAAAGAGCTATGATCTGAGCGGCAAGAACTGCCGCATTCTTGGCGCCAGTCTTGCCTATGGTCACGGTCGCCACCGGCACCCCTCCCGGCATCTGCACTGTGGCGATAAGCGAATCGAGTCCGCCTAGCGAAGAACCTTCAAGCGGAACACCTATGATCGGAAGTATGGTGTGCGCAGCAAGGTTTCCTGCCAGGTGGGCGGCATAACCTGCGCCGGCGATGATCACCTTGACGCCATCAGAAGCTGCGGAAGAAGCCAGCTTTTCGACCTTTGCCGGCGTCCTATGAGCGGAAGCTATCGACATCCTGCATTCTATTCCAAGCTCGTTTAGGAGTTTTCTCGACTCCTCCATCACTGGAAAATCGCTGGAGCTGCCCATAACTACAAGAACTTTCGCATTAGCCATCCTTCACCCCTTTATGGATTTACTTCCTATATCTTTCCTGAAAAATCCCCCCTCGAATGAAATCTTAGAAACTGCATCATACACATTTTTTATCGCACTGCCCGCATCGCTTCCGAGGGCGGTGACGCCGAGCACCCTGCCGCCATTGGTAGTGACATCGCCATCGACGAGCTTAGTGCCGGCGTGGAATACGAAGGTATCGGGAAGATCTCCAGCTTCATCGAGGCCTGATATCACCGCCCCTTTTCTGCAGTCGCCGGGATACCCCTGCGCAGCCATAACTACGCAAACGGCGTGCCTCGGATCCCAAGTCATTGAAACTTTATCGAGATCACCGGTGATGGCTGCATCGAAAATTTCCACTATGTCGGTCTTCAGTCTCATCAAAAGCGCCTGCGTCTCCGGATCTCCAAAACGGACGTTGTACTCCAGCACCTTGGCATCATCACCGTCTATCATCAAACCGGCATAGAGTACGCCGACAAAGGGCCTCCCCTCGGTGACCATGCCGCGGGAGGTCGGCAATATAATTTTTTCCATCACCTTTTCGACCATTTTTCCGGTCAAGACTCCGGCGGGCGATATAGCCCCCATCCCTCCTGTATTGGGACCAAGGTCACCATCGTAGGCGGCCTTATGATCCTGTGAACCGTCAAGTGGAAGTACGTGGTTGCCGTCGCATATCGCTATGAAGGAGGCTTCGACGCCGCGGAGAAATTCCTCGATAATAATTCTTTTGCCGGACGACCCGAACTTCGCAGCGACCATCATATCATCAACCGCACGCGAAGCCTCGTCGATATTCCGACAAATGACCACACCTTTCCCGGAAGCGAGACCATCCGCCTTTACCACCGCTGGAAATGAAAAATTTAGAAGAAATCTTTTAGCTTCCTGTGGATCGGTGAAGCTCTCTGCCCTTGCAGTTGGAATATTATAGCGAACACAGAAATCCTTCGCAAACACCTTGGAGCTCTCCAGCTCTGCAGCCTCCCTGGTCGGTCCGAATATCTTCAGCCCGGCTCGTTTGAATGCGTCAACTATTCCAGCGGAGAGGGGCGCCTCAGGGCCGACCACCGTCATCCCTATTTTTTTTGATTTGGCAAAGGACAAAAGGGCTTGGATATCATCGGCGGCTATTTCCACACATTCAGCTATTTTAGATATGCCGGGATTGCCCGGAGCGCAGTATATCCTTCCGGCCCTGCTCGACTGGCTTATTTTCCAAACCAATGCGTGTTCACGACCCCCGCCGCCGACTACAAGTATGTCCATCCAAAACCTCCCAGAGAGCAGCGTCTTAAATCATCTGCCGCGGGTAAAATCAATCCGAAACAGAACTGGTCTCGCTTATCTTTTCCACCGAGCCGTCCTGGCGCAAGACGATGCTCGAAGTACTCACGAGTCCTCCCGGATCCGAGACCTCGACAAATATGGTTACCGGCCAGACCCCAACAGCGCTCCTGTCACCCTTCACTGAGAACTTGAGCTTGCCAGGGGAGATTCCATCTAGCCATGAATCGAGGGAGCCCCCATGCTTGGCTTTTATCTTTGCCCTGTAGCTCAGTTTGTCGGATGAAGGATCCTCAAACGCCAGATCGAGAACGCCTCTTTCCCCGTTAAAAACGATATCACCTACCGAGCCCGATGGCGGCTCATTGGTATTCCAGTAGAAAAATCCCATCTCACCTATTTTAGATTTCCCTTTTTTTATTTCGAAGGCAGCGAAAAGATCCATCCCCCCGAAATCTTTAAGCGGAAGGTTAGCAAACGCATGAGGCCTATCGAACGACATCTTCTCTCCCGACACAATTCCGTCAGCACCTGACTCAGGCACCACAGGCGGAATGCGCATGGGCCTTAAAAGCTGAGAGCCATCAGATGATGCCATTACTGCAGCCGCCTCTACCCCGGATTTAGTTCCATAGATTAAAACCGGGCTTCTGTCCGTCTGCCTCGGAAACTCGCTCACGAAGGTAATCTCCCCGTCACCGCCTGACAAAAGATTACCCGCCTTTGATATGCGCATCTTCTTCGACTTCGAATCCGGCAGGAGAAATACCGATTCGCCATTATCCATGATAGCAATTGCCTTTTTATCCTCTGAATCGGTTAATTGAATCAACGCGACTACTGAGCTGTGCCGTTTGCCAAGGTCATCATGCCAGCATGAAAAATTTTCATCATCCGCGCCGCATTGGCCCGCGACGAGCACCCCATGAGCTTGAGCAACGATAACGATACCGGCCGCCCCGACGGATATGAATCCAGCATCGGCCTTCGCATCCAGAAATTTTACAGGGACGAAGCGATGAGAAAATGTTCCATCCGAACGCCTGGCGAAAAGATCCATCCCCAATAAATGCCTGTCTTTCTTTAAAATCGATCCACTTGGAATCGAGCAACTGACGAGGCCTGCAAAGGAATATGGAGACTTGGCCACCGCAGCTATATCGAAAATCCTTTCAACAGCGCAGGAGATTTCGCCCTTCGCGTCATTTACCATTCTAAAATCCTGCACAAAGATATTGGAATCCTTGAGAAGGCATCCGCCCTCGCCCGCAGCGGAAGAAGGAATTTGCGTCGCTATTTTGGGGAATAAAAGATAGGAACGCCTGGTTGAAGCCACCACATCCACTATATCCCCTGTGGCCAGGATCTTGTGAGGAGTCGCCCCGTCACGAGCTCGGCAACTCTTGAATTCTATTATCGCTCCCGGACTTATCCCTTTGGCCTGAATAGCGGAAAGACCGCCGACTTCCCCATTTGAGCCCGCGATAATCAGCATCGCCTGATCCCTGCGACGAGGAGAGAGCACCAGGGAAGAATGAACATTCTGCCATGGCAAAATCGCTGCTCTGGTCTTTCCAGCATTATAGAGACGCTGACTCGAAGGATATGCGCCCTCCGATACCCCCGAAATTTCCGCGTCGATACCCGCAACGAAGGTATCCCCATAATCGCAGTAGTTCGGTATTCCATCTCCATCATCATCCTCTGCATCGCGTGGATTTAGCGCTACACATACAGGATACTCCGCATCCCCAAGGCAGCGCTTCATCCCCCTGATTATGCAGGTGCCGACAGCCACAGGACAGTGCTCGTTCAGCGAAGCGATATCATCGACGACTCCATTGCAATCATCGTCGACACCGGGATTGGAGCATGTCTCCACTGCAGGATTTTTGGGAATGCAGCTCAATTTTTCCCCTTTGAAGCAGTTTTCGACTGTGACCTCACACGCTCCGACTCCACAAGTTGTCTGGCCAAACCCCTCGTCAATATCGCCGTCACAATCATCATCTATGAGATTACATTCCTCGCTCTTTGGGAAATTCACCTGAACGCAGGTGATCGTTCCTTCCGGCTGACATAGAAACTTTCCATTTGCGCAAGCGCCAAGCTTTCCATCTACGATGCAGTCTTCACCAGGCGAATGCTTCAAAACTCCGCAACCTCCGCAGGCATTTTCCACTCCACCCTCTATAGCGTTGTGATAACATCCCCTGACGTGGTCGCAAAAATCGGCCGTGCACTTGTTTCCATCGTCACACGAAAGCTGCGTGCCTCCGACGCATACCCCCCCAATGCAGATATCATCGGTAGTGCATGAATTCATATCATCGCACGGCACAACACCCAAAACCGGAGGATGGGAACACACGCCCATCTTGCAGATATCCTGCGTGCAAATGTTGCCATCGCTGGAGCAAGCAATTCCATCGGTGAGTTTAGGGTCTATCGCACACTCCATCCCGGAAGCGGAATCGTCGCTGCAAGCCCACACGCCCATCGAGCACTCGTCCCCCTCCTGCCCTTGGCATCTTTCACCCGGAATTCCCGGCAGTTCACCACATCCCCCACATACGTTGAGAACCCCCTCATCGATCTGGCCATCGCAATCGTCGTCCACTCCGTTGCAAACCTCCGGCGACGGTTCCACCAAAGGGGCATTGCACACGAGCTCACCCTCGGACTTCCCGCAGATGAGAAATCCCTCACGACGGCATGCGCCGAGAAGGCCGTTATCACATGGATCTCCAAGCCCCTCTGCATCGGAATCGACAACTCCGTCGCAATCGTCATCTATCCCGTTTCCGCAAAGTTCTGGACCCGGCTCCCCAGCCACCGCATCGCATATCAGTGACAGCTTATCTTCCGAGCAGACCATCTTGCCATCGCGCTTGCAGGCCCCTATTCCTGCTGAACATGTCGAACCGAGGGCTTCAAATCCTTCATCTATCCGGCCATCACAATCATTGTCTATTTTATCACCGCAAAGTTCTTCGCCGGGCATGCCCGGAATACACTCGACTTCCCTACCATCTATGCACGCAGAAACTTCTGTACGACATGCTCCGACCCCGCAAACGACAGTGCCAAGCGCGTCATCTATAAGGCCGTTGCAGTCATCGTCCTTGCCATTACAGATCTCTCTTGAAGGCGGTTTTGGCTCCGCATCGCAAAACGATTCAAGTCCAGAGCTGCTGCACTTCAGCTTGCCTTGCACAGCACATTCGCCAAGCCCCGCGGTACAAAATCCCCCTACATTGAAACCTTCATCTATGAGCCCGTTGCAGTTGTCATCCTTGCCGTTGCATCGCTCGATAGCGTCCGGATATACCGTTGCATCCCTGTCGTTACAATCGCCGCCGCAGGTGGTAAATCCATCCCCATCCTTATCAAAACCCTCATCTACCCTGCCATCGCAGTTATCATCCTCACCGTTGCAAATTTCCATCCTTTCACCGGGATTAATCGCAGAGCGGCATACGGATTTTTCGGCTCCGCACTCGAATATTCCACGACGGCAGATACCATGCAGACCAGTGTCACACGGCTGATTACACGCGATGCATGAGTTTTTCCCCTCATCAAAGCCATAGCCGGGCGCACACTTTTGAGCTGTTTCCTCCTGTGCAAAGGAGTGCTGTGAAAGGATTGTTGCGGCCAGAATGACGACCGCCGCCAGAACCGAATGTAAGTTTTGCCTTCGCAACATCGGCTCCCCATCATGAATTAGAAGTGTTCAGTGCCTAAAATGCCTAACCCCTGTAAAGAGCATCGCCATGTCATGTTCGTCCGCGGCAGCGATAACTTCCTCGTCGCGTATCGAACCGCCGGGCTGCACTATCGCACGCGCTCCCGCGGCAGCGGCAGTATCCACTCCGTCCCTGAATGGGAAAAATGCGTCGGAAGCGATAACCGAACCTGCAAGCGGACTCATCGCCTTCATCACGGCAATCTTTGACGAATCTACGCGACTCATCTGTCCGGCGCCTATGCCTATCGTTCTATCTTTCCCTGCAAAGACTATCGCGTTGGATTTTACGTGCTTGCAAATTCTCCAGGCGAACTCAAGGGCGGCCACTTCATCGGCGGTCGGAGGCCGTTTGGTCACCACCTTAGCGGCTGACACTATCTCATCCGAAACATCCCTCTCCTGGACCAGCATCCCTCCGCGAACATCGCGCAAATGCCACCCTTTCGGTTCTGGAGAGCTTTCCGCAAGTGACGGAAGGGCCAGCAAACAAAGCTTTTTCTTCTTTGAAAGAATTACTTTGGAGCTCTCATCGAACGAAGGAGCCACGACGACCTCAAAAAAACTTTCAGCGATAATCTTCGCCGCGGTTTCATCGACAGACTTGGTCAGACCTATTATTCCACCGAATGAAGAAGTGGGATCGCAGGCGATAGCTTTAGCCAGGGCATCGGAGACGGAACTCTCTGAAATCGCAGCACCGCATGGATTGGCGTGTTTGACAACCACCGCCGCAAATGGCGCATACCTAAATTCCAGAAGCATCCCCAGAACCGCATCGGCATCCATTATATTATTGTATGAAAGCTCCTTCCCCTGAAGCTGCTTTGCATCTGCGATAGAGAAAGGGTGGACCAGCCCGCGCCTTTTGTAAAAAGCCGCGTTCTGATGCGGATTCTCGCCGTATCGCAGGCCGGAGACCAGATCATAGGTCATGCCTATACTGGTTGGAATCTCCGTGCGCTGTTTGGCATCGTTCCAAGCGGTGAGGTAGTTTATGATCGCAGAGTCGTATGACGCCGTCGTTGTGAATGCCTTTTTTGCGAGCGCAAAGAGTCTCTCCCGGGAAAGTTCGCCGTCGCCGGAATCCATCTCCGAAACTATTGCTGCGTAATCCGCGGGGTCGGTGACGACAGCCACATCCTGATGATTTTTGGCTGCCGCCCTTATCATGGTGGGACCACCTATATCTATATTCTCTATCGCCTCTTCGAACTTGCATCCCGGTTTGGCGATGGTCGCCTCGAAAGGATAGAGGTTTACCACCATCATATCGATGTATCCGATGCCGTTGGCCTCAAGCTCCATGGAATGTTTGTTGTTTTCCCTTATAGCGAGAACTCCTCCATGAATCTTCGGATGAAGAGTTTTCAGCCTGCCGTCCAGAATCTCGGGGGATCCTGTGTAATCGGAAACTTCTTTGACAGGTATCCCTTCCTTGCTGAGTACGGAGTAGGTGCCGCCCGTCGAGAGGATCTCGACGCCCATCTTCGATAGAGATCTGGCAAATTCAACTATGCCAGTTTTGTCATACACGCTCATCAACGCTCTTTTTATCTTGGCCACCTGAATCTCCCTTGAATTTTTCTTGTAGTCGAGATCACTTCACAAGGCTGCTGGCACCGAGATACTTCTTGAAATCGTCATCCACGAATTTGAAACCAGCGCCGAGAAACCATTCGGGTCTCGGCCCGTTCGTTCTTATGATATCATCTGCACCGCCTGAAACATATATGTTGGGCGTAATATTCAGATCTGCGCTGGCTTTTAGATGAGGTTTCTCGCCAAATTGTGTTGAAAAATCGTACGCGGAAAATGAAAGCTGAATCGGCCCCTGAAAATAATCTATGCCGAAGCCTCCGCTGGATTCGATAAGCCCTCCCCTGATCCTGAAGTCATAGAAGCTCTTGGCGAGCTGCGCGGAAAACCTGATTTTATCGCGGTCGATCGTCGCATTATGTGTGGTTACGGTAGTCGACCTCCCGCCGGTGCTTATAGTGGTCGTCGTTTCAGAGTATCTCGGACGCGGGTCCGGATCGGCGACTAAGCCGAGAAGCAGCGCCTTGTCAGGCGAAGGCCTGAGTGCGAGATCGACGTAGCTCTTAAAGTCCCTGCTCTGAGTGAGATATTCCGCCTTGTAACCGATCTCCATCTCGAGCGATCTGAATCCTCCAAGCGTTTCATTCAGGTTGTCGACAGCCTTGTTGAGCTTGTTGACCGTTTCATCATCGTTCACGAGTTTTCCGATCGTCCCCTCACCTGCGTCTATCTTTCGAGTGATGGAGGCGATATTTTCCATCGACTCCTCAACATCTACCCTTCCCTTTGCGACTATTTCACGAAGCTGGTCGGTCATCTCCGCAAGATTCATCGCAACCCTATCGATATTCTGCTGATTCTGAATCGTTATGTCGCGAATCGACCTGGTGAACTCCTCCAGATTGGAGACTATCCTGTTGATAGGATAGTCCTGATTGTCACCGATCATCGTCTTGAGCGAGGAGGTCATCTGTTTGACATCTGTCGCGATGGAAGAGAACTGGCCGACCAATGAGTTTATATCCCCGGTCCGCCCGGTAAATTCTATTTGGGAATCCTTGGAAAGAAGGGGCGCCCCCTGCGAGCCAGGAATTATTTCAACGTATGTGTCGCCTAGAAAGCCCCTGGTCCTGAGAACTGCCTGCGAATCGGCCGGGAGCCTGACCGCCTTGTCCATCAGGAGCAGCACCTTTGCTCGCCTGGAATCTAGAAGCTCGACGTTGCGCACCACACCGACCTTCACCCCGGCCAGCTCAACCGGAGCCTTCACTTTGAGGCCGGTCGCATTGTCGAACACAGCGGTGAGATCGTAGCCACCGTAACCGCTGACAGAGGTTTTCTCGCTTACGCGGATAGTAGCCCATGCGAGCACGAGGATGACCGCGACAGCGAATATTCCAACCTTAACTTCCAACGAGAGATTCCTCACCATTCCCCCTAGCCTGCACGCCTAGTTCCTACACTGAGAAATTCCACAACCGCCGGGTTCTTGGAACGCCTCATCTCATCGGGCGTTCCCGATTCGATTATCCTTCCATCGTGTATCATCGCTATCTGATCGGCTATGCGAAATGCCGAATCAATATCATGACTTATAACGACCGAAGTCACGCGAAGTTCTTGTTGCATGGAGAAAATCAGGTTGTCAATAGCAAGCGTCATAATCGGATCCAGCCCCGTCGTAGGCTCGTCGTACAGAATTATCGATGGTTCCAGAGCTATAGCCCTGGCAAGACCCACCCTTTTCCTCATCCCGCCTGAAAGCTCGGACGGCATCTTGTGCTCTATCCCTGGCAAACCGACCAAGCGAAGTTTATCTTTAACGATAGAATCGACATCGGGAAGTCTTCCTCCCCTGTACCTCTCTACTATGGGAAAGGCGATATTGTCGTAGACGCTCATGGAATCAAAGAGCGCAGCGTTCTGAAAAAGCATTCCGAACCTTCGCCTGAATTCGTTCAGTTTATCGCTGCTGAGAGATCCGAGATCGCATCCATCAACCGTCACCGTTCCGCGATCAGGCCTAAGAAGCCCTATTATGTGGCGAAGCAAGACCGTTTTGCCTGAACCGGAAGAGCCGATGATCACGGTAACCTTCCCCTCAGGGATGGATAGCGACAGCCCTTTAAGGACCTGCTGTGATCCGAAGGATTTGTATATTTCCTTTATCTCAATCATATTCTCGCTTCGCTCCAGGCTATTTCGAAATATATTCTATTATCCACGTAGTCAGGAAATAATCTGTCACAAGGACGGTAACGGCCGAAAAGACGACCGCACGAGTGGTCGCTCGCCCAACGCCTTTAGCGCCACCCCTCGTATTAAACCCCATATAACAGCTGATGGCGGCGATCAAAAACCCGAATATCGCCGCTTTTATGAGCCCCCCGTATATGTCGTCGGCATCGACGTAATAATACATCCTTCCAAAAAAAGGCCCCGCGTCTATCCCGAGCAGATATATACTCACGATGTAAGAGCCTACCACGCCTATGTAATTGTAGACCATCGTCAACATGGGAACCATGACCGAACACGCTATTATCCTGGGAACGACCAGGTACTGAAGCGGGCTGACAGCCATCGTCTCGAGGGCATCGATTTGCTCGGTGACGCGCATCGTTCCGAGCTCAGCCGCCATGGACGAACAGGCTCGAGCAGTTATCATTATGGCTGTAAAGACAGGAGCTATCTCCCTTGCGAGCGACATCGCAACCGTCGCACCCACCATGCTCTCCATGTTGAAAAGAGCATACACTTTGCCGGTCTGAAGGGCAAAAACCGCCCCCGTAAAAAATGAGGTGAGAGCTATGATCCAAATGGATTTGACGCCGACGAACTCCATTTGTTTCAAAACCTGATCGGCTCTAAATGGCTTCCGAACAGACCACTGAAGGGAGTCCCACACAAAACGGCACCAGTCGCCAAGGCCTGCGCACATTGAAATGAGGCAAGAGCCTGTCCTCTCCAGAAAGGAAAAAGAAAAATCCAGCATATGAGCTATAATTCTTTGCATGGATTCTCACCTGAATAAACGCGCGGCATACGCTTGGATATTCCACAAAGGATCTCGTACGGAATAGTTTCGGCCCACCTGGCCAAATCATTCATCGATATGCAGTCGCTGCCTTGACTGCCCATCAAAACCACCTCGTCATGAATTTCAACCCCTTCGATATCCGTAACATCGACTATTGTCATATCCATGGTAACCCTCCCGACCACCGGCGCACGAACCCCGCGAATGAGCACGCTCGCCTTTCCGGTGAGCGCCCACGGATAGCCATCGGCATAACCTATGGGCACTATCGCCAGGCGGGTTTTCCTCTGAGTGACGAATATTCCGGAATAACTGACGCGCGCCCCTTCAGGAACATGCTTGAGGAGCACTACTCGACTCGCAAGCCCCATCACGGGAAGCAGCCGATCGCTGGAGAAACTGGCATCATCCATGCCTCCAAAAAGGGTAAGGCCGGGACGCACCCACACCTCGTCGGCACCGGGAATCTCCACCCCCCTTGAATTCGTTATTCCCTGGCTGTTGGCCATGTGCCATATTTTAACCCTGCCAACGCTCGCCTCTATTCGCTGCTTGCATTGAAGGAATATATCAAACTGCTCGCGCGACAATGGGCCATCGTCGGCATCCATGAAATGGGTCATGACACCCTCAAGATAGAGGTTCTGCGAAGAGGCCAGCCTTGAAAGGACGGAATCAAGCGACTCCGGCCGGACCCCTAGCCTGCTCATTCCGGTATCGATCTTTAGATGAACGGGGATTTTTTTCCCGAATTCCTTGGCGTTATCTTCGAGCGGAGCTATAACCCCGTGCGAGTGTATGACCGGAGTAAGATCGCACTCGACCATCACCTTCGAAGCTGGCGCCCCAGCTCCTAAAAGTCCGCCCATCACCAAAATTTGTTTTTTAATTCCGTTTTTTCGAAGCTCGAGCCCCTCTTCCACCGTCGCCACACCAAAGGCCCTGGCCCCGTCATTTTCTAGCACCTTAGCCACAGGCAAGGCACCGTGACCATACGCATCGGCCTTGATCATCACCATTATTTCGGTTCCGGACGGAAGCGATCGTCGGAGCAGTCCAAAATTGTACCTGAGGGCATCAAGATCCACAGTTGCCCATGTAGGTCTGAACGTGGGAATTTCATTTCTCTGAATCATCGCGGCTGATGTTTTCCTTGAAAATTTAAGGGTTTGTCGCTTCTAACAACGTCATTTTGCCTTGTCAAAAATAATCATTGCCCAAGGTGGAAAAATTTATCATGAACTCCGGGCATGAAGGAGACTTCAGACGGAACTTTCATATTGCATTCAGGGGATCCTAATCGTAGAAAGCGGAAACTATGAATCATTCCATTTCATGCACTTACATCGGACATGCTACAAATATCATTAGGTTTGGGGAGAGTTCTATAATAACCGACCCTCATTTCAGAAATCGAATCTTCACGCAGAGGAGACTGATCCCTCTCCCAGTCGAACCATGGAGGTTACCCGACTTCGACTTGGTGCTTTTGAGTCACGTCCACTGCGGCCACTTCGACGTCTCGAGCTACAAGTACATATCCTGCAAGACGCCGATCATAGTCCCCGACGGAACGGAACGAGCGGTGGGACAGTTCATCCCAAATCCGGTAATCGAGCTGTCGCATTTCTCGTCGCACGAGCTTCACAATGGAATCACGGTAACAGCGCTTCCGGTTAGAGCCCCGTTTTTCAAATTCTTCCCGATCAGGTATAGGGGAGCGAGCGCCTATCTGATAAGAAGCACCGATGGCGACCGGGCGGTATATTTCTGCGGCGATTCAGCCTACGGCGACCATTTCAAGGAGGCCTCCGACATCTGTAGGATAGACGCGGCCCTCCTTCCGATCGGGGCTTATGAGCCGAAGTGGATGATGAAGAATCTTCACATGACGCCGGAAGAGGCGGTCGCGGCATCCGAAGACCTGCGAACCGGCGATATGATACCTATCTGCCATGGAACCTTCAGGCTTTCGATGGAAAAACCTGAGGCGCCAAAGGAAAGGCTTTCATCCATAGTCGCATCGAACCCAGATTTACAAAATAGGGTTCATATACTTGCACCTGGGGAAAGTTTCGATCTTAAATCCAAAAAACTCTGAAACAATTGCAACCGCGGAGCGGGAAAATGTCCAAAATAATCACGGCAAAAGAAGCTGCGGCGATGGTCAATGAAGGGGACAAGATACTTTTTGGCACCTTCCTGTGCGCCGGAGCGGCGCAGGATCTCATCGACGCATTGGTGGAAACTGGCACAAAAAATTTACAGATCGTCGCCATATCCACAGACTGGGACGAAAAAGGCATCGGCAAACTCTTCAACAGCGGCCAGGTAAAGCGCGCACAGATTTCCTGGAATGGCGGTAACAAGGCGGCGCAATCGCAATACGCCTCAAAAGAACTCGGCATAGAATTCAACCCTCAGGGCTCACTGCTAGAACGCGTCCGGGCCGGCGGCGCCGGTCTAGGCGGCTTTCTCACTCCAACCGGAATTGGTACGGTAATAGAAGAACAGAGGGAAACTCTCGAAGTCGATGGGAAAAAATTCATCCTTGAAAAACCTATCCGCGGAAATTTTGCGTTCGTGAAGGCGGCAAAGGCGGACAAACTCGGCAACCTCACCTACAGCAAGACATCTAGAAACGCGAATCCGGTCATGGCAACGGCAGCCGATGTCGTCATAGCGGAGGTAGATGATATCGTGGAAGTCGGCGCAATCGACCCGGAGGATGTCGTTACTCCCGGCCTTTTTGTCGACTACATAGTTAAAAGCAAAAAACGCACGCGCGAGGAACGCATCGAGATGATGAAGAGACCTCAATAATATTTTCCGGAGAAAAAGATGCTGACAAAAGAACAGGAAATGGCGCTGATCGCCGGAAGGATCGCACAAGAGATGAAGGATGGTTACACCGTGAATCTCGGCATCGGCTATCCTACCGCAATACCAAATCATCTTCCAAAAGGCGTGCACGTGATGATCCACAGCGAAAACGGAATCATAGGAATGGGGCCGCGCCCAAAAGTCAGCGGGGAAGATCCGGACATGATAAACGCAGGAGGGTCATCCATCACCGCGATGAAAGGTGCAAGCTACGTCGATTCCGCCACGAGTTTCGCTATCATCAGGGGCGGCCATCTTAGCATGACCGTCCTCGGAGCGCTTCAGGTCGATCAGGAGGGAAGCATCGCCAACTGGATGATCCCCGGCAAATTCACCCCTGGCATGGGTGGCGCGATGGATCTCGCTGTCGGTGCCAAGCAGGTGGTGGCAGCGCTAAAGCATGTGGATAAGGATAGAAAATCCAAGGTCGTGAAAAAATGCGACCTTCCTCTTACGGGATACAAAAGCCTCACTCTCATCGTAACCGATATGGCATTCATGCGCGTGACCGAGAAGGGGCTCGTTCTCGAAGAGGTCGCCTACTGGACGAATGTGGATGAGGTAGTCAAAAATACCGAGGCAGAGCTCAT
Source organism: Myxococcales bacterium (assembly GCA_012513515.1). Classification (NCBI taxonomy): domain Bacteria; kingdom Pseudomonadati; phylum Myxococcota; class Myxococcia; order Myxococcales; species Myxococcales bacterium. Next base: position 16,377 of record JAAZCA010000010.1, read on the forward strand.
CCTGCCTGAAAAGATTGGCGTATTTCATCTTCCGGAATGAACAATTCGCACCCGACAGAATATCATCGAGTTGACATAATACAATCCCTCTGTTAGCAGCAAACCCACTGTCGCTAGGGGTGCGGTAAGCTGAGAATCACGCGCAAAGGCGCGGGATACCCTCGGAACCTGAACCGGGTAATGCCGGCGAAGGGAAGCGAATGAAGCAAAATCGCGCACCCGTTTTAGGGTGCGTTTTTTATTTGGAGCTGCACACATGAAGATAACCTTGAATGGAAACGAAAAGGATATCTCCGACGAAATCGTCCTATCCGCCCTCCTTTCCGAAATCGGGATCGATGAAAGAGGGACGGCAGTGGCTATAAATGGTGAAATCGTCTCAAAAAAAACATTCCACGAAAAAAAGATTAATGCAGGGGACAGAATCGATCTTCTGCGCGCGATCGGAGGGGGATGATGGACGAACTGAAAATAGCGGGAAAAACATTCTCTTCGCGGCTCTTAATAGGCACCGGAAAATTTCCATCCAACGATTCGATGAGAGATGCGATTGAATCATCGGGAGCGCAGATAGCCACCGTTGCACTCAGGCGCGTCGATCTGAGCAAAGAGGATGGCGATATCCTGTCATACATCGACAGAAAAAAGATCACCCTTCTTCCCAACACCTCCGGAGCCAGAGACGCCAAAGAGGCGGTGATGCTCGCAAGACTCGCCCGCGAAGCAGGGCTCTCCGATTTCGTAAAACTAGAAGTCGTTCCGGAACCACGCTACCTGATGCCGGATCCAATTGAGACATTCAAGGCGGCGGAGATCCTCGTCAAAGAAGGCTTCACAGTCCTGCCGTACATAAACGCCGATCCGATACTGGCGAAAAAACTCGAAGAGATAGGCTGTGCCACCGTCATGCCGCTCGGCAGCCCAATCGGATCGAACAGAGGAATAAAGACGCGCGACGCTATAGCTATGATAATAGATCAGTCGAACATACCGGTTGTGGTGGACGCCGGACTCGGCGCTCCTTCGCACGCCGCCGAGGCAATGGAAATGGGAGCCGATGCCGTGCTCGTAAACACAGCAATCGCCGTCGCATCGAATCAGTCGGAGATGGCAAGGGCATTCCGCCTCGGAGTCGAGGCCGGAAGATCGGCATATATGGCAGGTCTCGGTCCGCAAGGCGAAACTGCCTCGGCATCCAGCCCGTTAACGGGTTTTTTGAACAGGGAATGAAGTGAAGAGACCAACTACCGACACTACGACAATTCAGCGAGCTGAGCTTGAAACGGCGCTTTCGAGGATTAGCTGCGAATCTCTATCCCTCGGAGAAATCGCTGTCCTGCTATCACATTCTGCCGATGAACATCTCGAAACACTCGCGCACGCAGCGAACGAGCTCACGCGTAAAATATTTGGCAGAACCGTAAAGCTCTACGCGCCGATCTACATCTCCAACGAATGTATAAACGGATGCCTCTACTGCGGATTCAACGCGTCCAGCAAAATCGCTAGGCGCACCCTCTCGATCGATGAGGTCAAAAAAGAGGCAGAGACGCTGATATCGACAGGCCATAGACATCTGCTGCTTGTCTCCGGCGAAGACCCTAAGGCAGTCACCGTCGATTCCCTCTGCGAAATCGCGAAATCGATTCGTCCCTCTTGCGCAAGCCTGTCTGTAGAAGTTCAGCCATTCGACGAATCAGGGTATCGAAAACTTTCCGAGGCCGGCGTCGATGGTGTGACTCTTTATCAGGAGACCTACGACCGCATCTCTTACGAAAAATTCCACCGCAGCGGTCCCAAAAAATTTTTCGAGGCAAGGCTTAGATCCGTGGATTCAGCCGGTGCAGCGGGGATGAGATTTTTGGGGCTTGGAGCTCTCCTCGGACTTTTCGACTGGAGGCAGGAGGCCCTGTCGCTGATCGCTCACGCCAGAGAGATGATGAAAAAGCATTGGAGATCGTTTGTTACGGTAAGCGTTCCCAGAATAAGGGACTGTTCATCATCCTTCAAAATGCCAAACCCGGTTACAGACAGAGATCTCGCTCACATGATCTGCGTCCTCAGGCTGGCGCTGCCGCGATGCGGAATCATCCTATCGACGAGAGAGCCGGCCGATCTCAGAAGAAACCTACTTCCTCTCGGAGTCACCCAGATGAGCGCAGGCTCGTGCACATCGCCTGGAGGATACACCTCGCAAGAAAAATCCGGCGAGCAATTTCATATGGAAGACCACAGAAAGGCCTCCGAAGTGGCAACCTCTCTGATCGAAATGGGATATGACCCGATCTGGAAGGACTGGGACAGCAACTTATTTGGAACCAACGGCTAACAATGGAGAATGCGATGAGAAAAGAATGGATAGCAAAACGTAGCGGCGATAAGATAAAAACGCAGATGTACTACGCGCGAAAAGGGATAATTACTGGAGAGATGAAGTACGTCGCTGAAAATGAATCCCTGCCCGCCGAAGATGTCCGCACCGCTATCGCAGCGGGAAGGATGGTAATACCCGCCAACATAAATCATCCCCATCTAATCCCATCGGGAATAGGAAAACTCTGCAGATGCAAAATCAATGCGAACATAGGAAACTCTTCTATTTCATCGGATATAGGATGCGAGCTCGGCAAACTGCGCCTCGCCGTTGCCTACGGCGCGGATGCAGTCATGGATCTGTCCACGGGAACCGATATAAATGAAATACGCGAGGCGATAGTCGCCGAAAGCAGCGTGCCGATAGGAACTGTTCCCATATACGAAGCAGCTGAGATGGTCGAAAATATAGAAGAGCTTACGGTCGATCAGCTGTTCAGCGTCATAGAAAGGCAGGCGCAGCAGGGGGTAGACTTCATAACCGTTCATTGCGGACTACTCAGGGAGCATATGCCACTGGCCTCGACCAGGGCAACAGGTATAGTGAGCCGCGGTGGAGCGCTGACCGCCAGATGGATGCAGAAAAATAGAAAACAAAATCCCCTCTATGAACACTACGACAGGCTGTTGGAGATATGTCAGAGATACGATCTCTGCCTAAGCCTCGGCGACGGGTTACGCCCCGGTTCGCTTGCAGATGCATCCGATGCCGCGCAGTTTGCGGAACTAAAAGTGCTGGGAGAGCTCACGATGCGCGCAAGGGAGGCATACGTTCAGGCCATGGTGGAAGGCCCCGGACACATCCCTTTCGATCAGATAGAGATGAACATGCGTAAGCAGGATGAACTATGCGACGGAGCCCCCTTCTACGTCCTAGGCCCTATCGTCACAGACATCGCTGCCGGCTACGACCACATAGCTTCCGCGATAGGCGGTACGATGGCGGCGTTTTGCGGCGCAGCGATGCTTTGCTACGTCACGCCAAAGGAACACTTGGGACTTCCAAACGCCGATGACGTCCGCGCTGGAGTGATAGCTCATAAGATAGCCGCCCACGCAGCTGACATCGCCCTGAAAAAACCCGGAGCCCGGCTAAAGGATGACGCAATGTCGAAGGCTCGTTTCGAACTCGATTGGGATAAACAATTCGAATTCATGCTCGATCCCGACAAGGCCAGGGACTACCTGAATGAGGCCAACTCGAAAAAGGGGCTCAAAACGGCGGAACCGTGTTCAATGTGCGGGCCCAAATTCTGCGCAATGCGAATTTCCCGCGAAGTTTCAGGTCATTGACGAGCACCTTTTTTTTTGCAAGCATCCCGACCCATGAAAATGACAAACTACACCAAGCAGGAACGAACGCTGATACTCTTCATGAGGATAATCGGCGTCGCGTTTCTCATCGCAGCAGCCGTTTTCACCTCCTCGCCGGATTATATACTCACCTATATAACCGACATCGGCAGCGTATTTTTCGGATGGAAATCCCCTCGCGGGGCTTTGGGCGCCGAAAAATTCTGGCTTGTTCCCGCTGTGGCGCTGCAGATATCCATGGCGTATTCGGCTTTCATGGTCCAGAAAGATCCGGCGCTCCATATCGAACACTCGCGCCACATAATAATGAGCAAGTTCATTTGTGCAGCAGGTTTCACGGCGCTGCTCTTTGCCGAAAGCATGCAATTTTTTTATCTGCTGGGAACGGTGGTCGAAGGCCTGATATTCGTAATCACACTCCTGATATACAGGAGCGCAATGCGCAGCAGAAACAGATGGCACGACTAGAGACCTAAGGCATTCATGAAAGAAAGCGGCAATTTCAACTCTAACATTCCTATCTACGTCGAACTGGCGAAGTCGATGGCCGGGCGCTTCATATCGAAGATCGAAGATTTCAGACGTGAATGCGAAAATGATGCCGACCGTTTCGGGATGAGCCCAACTTTTTTAGAACGCGTGAGGCCAATTTTTCAATTCCTATACCACGATTATTTTCGCGTCGATATCTGCGGCGCAGACAACGTACCTAAAAAAGGGCCGGCGATTCTGGTTGCCAATCATTCGGGGACAATCCCCTACGACGCAACGATGTCTCACCTTGCCGTATACAATAACCTCAAAAGCAAACGGCTGGTCAGGTTCCTCGTGGATGATTTCATCTTCAACATACCGGTTTTGGGCAAAGTCATAGAGCGGATTGGAGGCGTGCGCGCATCATTCGAAAACGCCATGGAGCTGCTGGAAGACGGCCATATCGTCATGATCTTCCCTGAAGGAATCGAAGGAATCGGAAAACTCTACAATGAACGCTATCAGCTACAAGAATTTCAAAGGGCCGGTTTCGTAAGGTTAGCAATAAAAATGAAAGTCCCAGTTATACCGGTTTCAATAGTAGGGGCCGAGGAGATACATCCCCTGATATGGAAATCGAAAAAATTCGCGGAAAACCTGGGGCTTCCTTACATACCTTTCACTCCCACATTCCCATGGCTGGGTCCGCTAGGTCTCGTTCCGCTTCCGAGCAAATGGAAGATAACATTCAACAAACCTGTCAGTTTCAAAAAATTCAGGGCTGCCGACGCTAGAAAAAATTCCGTGGTCAAAAGGGAAGCAGCCAAAGTTCGCGAAACGATATTGAAAAGCCTGAAAAGGGACCTGAAGAAGAGAAAGTCTGTCTGGGAATAACCCGTAACGAAGACCAAGGAGAAACGAATGCTGAAAGTGGATTTCAAAAACATATTCGAAGAAACAGTGGGCGGAAACAAGGCCATATCAAAGTGCGACGTACAGGAGCTGGAATCGAAAGTTCCAGCGGCACATGAAAAAATCCAGGACTGGCGCAAAAGCGAAGATGCGATATTCTACGATTACATATTCCGCGACGACATAACAGCCGGCATAGCGGAAACGGCGGAAAAAATCGCATCGAATTTCGAAAATGTGATCGTGCTTGGAATTGGAGGATCGGCGCTAGGCCTGCGCTGCGCGGCACAGTCGCTACTTCCACCGTTCTGGAACATGCTCGGAAAGGATTCGCGAAAGGGGAAACCCCGTCTCTTCGTGTGCGACAACATCGACTCCGATTCCTTCGCTGCGCTCATGCAACTCGTTGACATCGCGAAAAGCTGCTTCATCGTCATCAGCAAGTCAGGGAAAACCACCGAGACTGCGGCACAGTTTTTTATCGTGGCATCGAGGCTGAAAAAGCTGCTGGGTCAGAGCTGGTCTAAAAACCTTGTCATCATAACTGATCCCAAGTCGGGCGAATTGAGGCCGATGGTGGAAAAGGAAGGGATCACATCCTTCGCCATTCCGCCAAAACTCGGCGGAAGATTTTCCGTCCTCTCACCCGTAGGACTTTTTCCTGCCGCATGCGTAGGGATAGACATCGAAAATCTCGTGGCAGGCGCAAGGGAGATGGCCAAAAGATGTTGTTCGCCGGATCTGAAATCCAATCCCGCCTACGCACTAGGGGGCTACCACTACATCCTCGACACCGAGAAGAAGATGAATATATCGGTCATGATGCCATACAGCGATGCCCTCTCGCTTGCCTCCGACTGGTACGTCCAATTGTGGGCCGAAAGTCTGGGCAAGGCCGGTCGCGGACAAACCCCGGTAAAAGCGCTGGGCGCTACCGACCAACATTCGCAGGTTCAGCTGTACATGGAAGGTCCTAGCGATAAGGTGTTCACCTTCCTGTATGTGGAAAAATTTTCTTCTCGGAACGAGGAGACGATAGTGGAAGAACCCTCGGAGGCATTCTCTTACATAAAGGAAAGAACTCTCTCGGAAATTCTCAACGCTGAATGCGAGGCCACGATAGGCGCGCTGACAAAGATGAACAGGCCGAGCATGAAGATATCTTTCCCGAACGTCGACGCCCTACATCTTGGTGAATTTTTCATGTTCTACCAGATCGCCACCGCGTTTGCAGGCGCGCTTTATGGGATAAACCCCTTTGACCAGCCGGGTGTCGAACTTGGAAAAATTTTGACGAGGGAAATTCTTACAAAACGTTAGAAGTCGAGAGTCCCTTCCATAACGGCAATGACATTCGCTCCCGAGAGAAACTGATCGAAAAGATCGTTGCCGGACGGGTTCTGTGGAAGAGATGTTTCCATTCTCATCGTAATAGAACCCTGCGAAAGCGGGGATATCGTTTCGATGGTCAGGTCAGGAACATTGAAATCTATAAGCGCTGCCATACCCTGCTTGACCTGATCGGCAGAGAGCTCTCCAAGCGCAGCCCTTATCCTGAATGAAACTCCAGACAGCGTAATTCTTGAGCCGTCGAATGTCCCCTCAGCCTCAACGCCTTCCGTACCGCTCACGACAAGGGTCACGGTCGTTCCGCTAGGCAGCTGAGTGACCTCCTCGCTTCTCAGATAATATATCGCATTGGGAAAATCATCCATCCTGAGCTTTGCCGACCCTCCGCTGACGTTGAAGGTGACAGGTCCCGTCACCTCCATCGGCTTAGGTCCGCCCGGGGCAAGCTGAGGAATATCGATCGCAAAACCGCCGTTGTAACACGCCGTGTTCCCTCCCGGCTCACAGGAAGTGGAGCCACCGCCGAGTTCTATTTCGCCGTTCGGCCCTTCCTCAGCCTCGCCAACTAGCTGCAGATAATAATACCCCTCCTTGGGGTAATCATAGACCGCTATTACAAGAGACCTGTGTATTACGGAAGTTTCGTTCCGCGATTCCTCTTCAAGATCTTCAATGCGTTTTGGAATCCAACGCTCCTCATGTCCGGTTACCCAGCCCCCCCACGAAGCCTTGGTGGTTTCAAGGTTTCTTGGAGAGTATGTAATTTCCACAGAGAGGGAGCTACCCGGAGGAACGACTATATCGGCCGGCTCCACATCCACCGCCCCTACTTTTACTGAATTGATTTTAAAATGGCCGACAGCGTTCGACCCCTTGTCGAATGCTATCGCGCGAATATGCTGTTCCCCATCCGATGATGAATTGGCAAAGACAAAGCTCTTCGTAACGCTCTTCGTTATCTGCGTCTGGTCAAAATACTCGGTTCGCCATTCGAGAAACTGCGTCTCCGAGGAGCAGGATACGAGTAGAGAGATCGCGATAGAGATTATGGCGAGCGAGTTCTTTATGTTAATAGAAATATTCACCCAAGCCCCTCTACAGAATGTGATTTCCTCAGTCCATACGCAGCGCGCAAAGAGAGCAACAAAATGACATCCGGTGCCATCTTATCGGCTAGTCCGCAAAGATGTTGCTTGAAATTTCAACTTTTTCGGATTCTCCGCCCCGATCGTCGAACATAAGTCAAACAGAATGTACCCCCGCCAAATTCCCAAAAATGGAGAATTCCCATCAAAGGAACCTCATTGGAAAATTTTTGCAAGCTCCCTGAGCACCGCACTCGGTGGATTTATTTTTCCTGAGACATACAAAGCGCGAATCCCCTCCCAGACTCCGATATCGGACCATTCGCTCTCCAGCGGAATCAGAAACATATCGCCAAACCGAGCCACCGACTCCATCACGGCGTGATCGATGGAAATCCTCGGCATCTCAGCCATATAGAATTCATCGGCATCCTCAGCTCGCCCGTTACGAAGCAAGTTCAGATAAATATCCACCGAAGATAGGAGATCGGGAGAATACTTCGCCAGCATCCTCCTGAAAGAGGCGGCATGAAATACGTACATCCCGCTATTCCAGAGATAATCCCCGGCTTCAATCAGGGGCTGAGGAAAATCCGGCTTTTGAACAAACTCGGTGGCCACCATTGCGGGTGAGCCATCCACCGCTCTACCCTTGCGTATATATCCAAAACCTTTTTCCGGGCGCGATGGCGGAATCCCGAAGAGCAGCAGCGCACTGTGCTGCGCAGCGAAGAGAACGCCATCTACAATATTTTTTCTGAATGCCGGGAGATTACCTATCCAGTGATCGGATGGGGTCAGGATGCCAACGGCGTCGGGATCCACCTCCGCAAGGCGAGCAGCAAAGATAGCGACCGCAGGCCCGGTATCCTTGTTTTTTCCAGTGGGCTCAAGGGTGATATTTTGAGGCAAAATCCAAGGCAGGTTCTCCTTTACGGCAGATTCAAAAGCCCTGTTGGTTGCAACATGCATTCGATCCGTTGCTACAAGCCCGGCAAACCTGTCGGCAGTAACCGCAATCATGGGGCCTTGCCCGGTAAGATCGCAGAACTGTTTTGGCCTCTCCGGAGTGCTTATAGGGGCTAGCCTCCCGCCCATCCCTCCGGCGAGCAGACAGCAATGGACCCTGGGTAGACTAGCCAGCATCGAAGCGGAGGCACCGAAAAATTGTGAAACTAAGCCCGTCATAAAATTATCTCCCTTTCTGAACTGACGTTATCGAAGCAATCGCAAATATGTTGCTATTTTCCTCGCCCGTTGTTTCCTCGCCCGCAGATGATTTTCTAGGTTCAGTCAACTGTTCGATATCTGAGATATTTTTTTATCGAGATATATAAAGTAATACATCATCTAAATTAATCTATACATTTGTTTTAAATCATCTAAATTATATTGAAACTGATTAGCACATGCCATTGATCAGATTTGGGGAAAGTGTTAGGGAATCGGCTCCGGCGTCAACAGCTTGACTGACCCCATTCCGTTAAAAGGGAAATTAAAGTAAATTTGTCAGGGGTTTAGCGGTAAAACGTCAAAAGCTTAGGGAATTTGTTGCAAATCTGGGTTAAAAACTACCCGCCGGCCAAGAGCCGGGCTATAAAAAGCAATGTTTTCAAATAGTTAAAAAAATCACTCTGGCATTACTCTTGCTCGTACCAAGCTAGCGCTTCAGGGAGGGGGGTTCTTGATCCTGTCTTCAACAGAGAAAGCAAAAAGGTTTCGAAGGATGGGGGCTTGGATACTTGTCCCCCTCCTCGCCCTCTTGATCTCTGCCTGCGGAAGCGAGCAAAAATCCATATCAGAACAGCCTGGCGATGGTTGGATAGCAGACACGAAAGGGCCATTAACAAAAGAAAACGGTGGAATTCCCGGATGCGCGGATCTTTGTACGATGTTTGAAATAACGGATCCAAGTGACTGCGATGATCTCCTCTTCGTGGATTCAGAAGGAAACTGTGCCTACGATTCAGGATCAGGCTGGACAGGATCGCTTGACAGTTGTGAAGATATCAAAGTCGCCTACTGCGAGGCGGCCGCTTCTGGCGGCTTCCCCTGCCACACCGAAGGAGGGGCATGTAAGGACAACTGCGGCAGTAGCGATAATTGTGAGGATGGCACCATATGCTACTTTGGCAGATGTCTAGAACCCGAGTCGGTTGGTTATTATCCTGATGCGCCCTGCAGCGAAAGTAGTGATTGCACGGGTGATTACGAAGGTTTTACCTGCATTGGAATCTTACCACCTGATTGCAGTGGCGCATGTCTTGATATGGAGACGTTCTTTTCCGAGTCAAAAGGCGCCCCTCAAGATTCAACTTCCTGTGAAGCTCTTGAAGGAACCTGGAATGAAGAGATGGGGATATGCCTCACCCCGGATATAGTGACATGCATGGGCGATGGCGGAGGAGAATCTGGTCCTCCTGAATGTAATTCAACATTAACCAACGACTGTTTCCAATATAACAACACGAGCAAGGAAGTATGCGAAACATATTACTGGGAAGCCTTTGATGGGCAGGGAAATTACGATGTAAGAAACTGCCGTTACTGGGATGGAACATGTGGAGTTGAAGGTTCTTACGGCCAAGCAAGCACAGCGTGTACAGGCGGAAGCTGCGGAAACAATATCTGCGAAGCAGGGCTCGGCGAAAACAGCAGTACTTGTAAACAGGATTGTGGAACCGGCGGCGGATACACCTGCCCAAACGGCATATGCGAAAGCTGGGCCGGCGAAAATAATAGCAATTGTCCGGCCGATTGCGGGGGTAGCGGATATACCTGTCCAAACGGCATATGCGAAAGCTGGGCCGGCGAAAATAATAGCAATTGTCCGGCCGACTGCGGAGGAGGAGGGCCGCCCAGTTGCAACCCAGCTCCCGACTGCTGCGATGGAGGGGGTTATGCGTCAGGAGGCAGGTGCTACTCAGATAGCGAATGCACAATCGAATGCGACGAGGAAAACATCTCATGTGAGATGTTGTGTAATATCGGTGGCTACTCAGAAGAAGACGGCGAAGGCTGGCAACTGGAATGTTCAGAAGAATTTTCAAATGATTATTATTGCCAATGGAGCGGATCCGAATGGGTACACGAGCCTGATGACAACGCAGACTGCACGATGGTAAGCAACCCCTTAAAGCACAATATTTGCCTTGCCATGGCAGCAGGCGATGAGCCTTACTGTGTATGGAATTCCAATCTCAACCAATGCCTAAACGCTGGCGGCGGCGGTGAGAACACCGCACCGTCAGCAAGTAACGTTTCTGTAACTGGCACCATGAAAGCCGAAGAGACGGCCACTTGTTCTTACACATACTCTGATGCTGATGGCGACGTCGAAAGTGGAAGCACATATGAGTGGTACAAAAGCGATACTGCGAATTTATTAGACGCAACAATCATAGAGGGCCAAACGTCTAACACTATTTCAATCATTGAAAGTTATAGAGGAAAATTTTTATTCTGCTCTGTAACTCCTTCCGATGGCGTTGATTTTGGAAATCAAGCTACCAGCTCGGCATCGAGTCGGGTGAACACCCCTCCGGTTGCAACCAACCTTTCAATAACCGGCAACCTCTTTGTAGGATCGACGCTAACCTGCAACTATGACTACTTTGACGCGGATAACAATCCGGAGTCAGGAACAGAAATTGTTTGGGCAAGGCATTCATCTCAAGAAATTGAGGGTGAACCCGATGGGTTTATGGAAGATGTCGATGGAACCTACACACTGGTGGAAGCCGATATCGGCAAATATATTTTCTGCGCGGTAATACCGAATGATGGCATTGAGGAGGGAAATACGGTTGTTAAAGTCACGGACTCAACCGTGCAGGATGTTTCAGCCCCATCCTCTCCTTCGGTTTCAGCGACCACACCCACCTCCGATTCTACTCCTACATGGAGCTGGTCGACGGGGGGCGGAGGAAACGGGACATTCAGATATCAGCTAGACGGCGAGGAGGGCCCTTGGACGGAGACAACCGATACGAGCTACACCCCGACCTCTCCCCTGGACGACGGCACACATACGCTGTATGTTCAGGAGCGCAACGGGGTCGGCAACTGGTCTGAAAGCGGATCGTTCACTGTAACGGTCGACACGGTTCCCCCTACTTCCCAGAACACGGCATTTGCGACTTCTATCTCTGTAAAGGGCGGGGCCACCGTCACCATCACCGGCACAGGAGATTCTGCGGATGCGATCTGGTTCGCTCCT
>JAAZCA010000011.1 GCA_012513515.1 Myxococcales bacterium
CAGGACCCCGATGCAAACGCTCTTGGACAATTTACCGGCTGCGAGAGAAAAACTGATCGCGGCTTAAACTGACAGACACCCGGGAGGGTGCCGACTGTCAGATCAAGTCTTGGCTACTACATATAATTATCTGATTAGATTTTGATTTGTTCTGCTAAACTCTGTACGTCGCTTTGGAGCTTTCCGACTCCCATAGATCGACTTTCGCCACCGGAAGTCCCATGGACTTTGTCCGATCGAATATGAAATGCGCTATCATCTCTGCAGTCGGGTTTGATTCTAGTGCAAGATATCGTTCACCATTCTCGTCAAGATACTTCTTTATCGGATCTCGCGCGCTGACGATAAGGGTGTGATCAAGATTTTCAGATATCCATTCTCCGATCGTTTTTTTCAGATTTTCGAAATGCACCACCATTCCGTTTTCATCTACTGAATCGCTCTCCAGATGGATCGTCACCTTTGCCGTATGCCCGTGAATGTTTTTACATTTGCCCGGATCATTTAGAAGCCTGTGGCCGTAGCAGAAACGAAATGTTTTGGATACGCTGTATGTCATTTGAGAAGCCTTCCTCCGTCAACCGTGATTATTTCGCCGGTCATGGTTTTGCTTTCGGTTATGATGAACTTTGCCAGCTCAGCGAGTTCTTCCGGCGCGGATTTCTTTTTTAGGAGCGTGCGTGAAATAATTTTTTTCCACTCGGCAGGGCCTTCTTTGTCGGAGCTCGCCGAAGCGTAAGGAGCTATTGCGTTGACACGAATTTTTGGGGCAAAGCTCTTCGCAAGACCTTTTACCACCGCTTCGAGCCCTGCCTTTGCTATGCTGTACGGAAGAAAGCCGACGTACGGAATTCTTGCGGCGACATCAGAGAAAAGAAGTATGGAGCCGCCATTTTCTTTCATCATTTCCGCCGCGCGTCGTGCGCAGAAAAATGGTGCGGCGAGGTTTATGTCGAGCGTTTTCCTCCACATCTTTTCGGATATTTTTTCGATCGGCGAACGTTCGAAATAGGCAGCGCAGAATATCATGGCTTCCAGGCCGCCAAGTTTTTTGGCCGCTTTACAAACGACCCTCTCAGATCCGGCGATGTCGGAGAGATCGCCATGAATCACAATTGCCTCGGCGCCATTGGCCTCGACCGCTTTAACAAGCCTTTCGGCTGCGGTTTTGTTGCTTCCATAATGAAGCGCGAGCCTCGCTCCTTTAGCGGAGAGGGTCTTTGCTATCGCGGAGCCGATCTTTCCCGTAGCGCCGATTATCAGTATCTTGGCTTTTTTATTCACTCCGCCTCTAGTACTATGCGATTAAAGGCTATTGCCAGAGAAAAACCGCCTCCCTCATAGGCATTTTGGCGCATTTTTTAAAAATAATATAGCTCCACCGGGCGAAGGGGGCCGCCTAATAAATTAGTTAATAATATCAAATAGTTAGATTTTTGAACGATATCCTATATTAGGCATGAAGATTGCAGTTGTCAGAAGCTGCTTCAACAGGAGGTTTTAAATGGGTATTTTTAGAAAATTTGTTTTTTTGACATGCCTGTTTTTTTTCATGACAATTTCCTCTTCAGCGGCAGATGGAGGAACAAATGCAGTAACATCAAAAGCATTATCTATATCTATCAATAATGAGGTAAATATAACAGTACCTGTCCCTGAATTGAGAAGCCAACCAGGTTTTGGCAGTCTCGACCACACTGCTATCGAAACGCTGGGCATCGATTACGCTCGGCTGCATGAGCTGCGTAAGATATATTGCATTGTAAATCCTGATCACTGCGTGGTCGATTGCGAAAAAAATCCAGATGCCGATGAGTGTGACAAGGATGGTGACGGAATTATAAACAAGGATGATTCCTGCCCCGACGAGGCTGAAGTTTACGATATCGATGGTGAGACGCCGGTGGATGGGGTTTTGGATGGGTGTCCGACGGAGATCGGCACTTCTGATTCAGTTGACCCAGCTGAAAATTTATCTGCGCAGATGTCCGAAGGGGGCGCCTGTACGCTGATCAGATCGGAGAATGGTTTTAATTTTATAGCGATCCTGCTTTTATCTTCCCTTCTCCTGCCACTTTTCATTAGCCGTCTCTCGGCCGTTAAAATTAGAAGTCGCATTAGGAGAGATCTTAAAAAATAACGTAAATCACACCTTCTAAAAACATGCTGCATGATGTTGCCTGCCTCGGAAAATTTTTGAGTCTGGAACGAGCTTCATTTCTAAACCGTATCGATCCACCATCTCCAATAATATCAATTTTATAACAATCCGGTGGCAGAATTGTGGGGATTATTTTTTCCTCCGCAATTAATCAAATAAAGTCAGATATTTACAGTATTAAAAAGCTAGCAACCTTTCTCTAAAATTGCCGATAACTACAGTGGAAGGGGTTTTCCAAACTACGGATATGCTCGGGGGAGCGTGACATAAAGAAGGAGCTCGGTCATGAAGAAGTTATCCGCCATCTTTATAATAACCGCCGGTTTTCTCATCTCTACAGCCGCTTTTGCCCAAACCCAACTGTCAGGCAGTGCTGTCACCCAGCCGCGGCATATATACCTCCCGTCTAGGACTGATTTTACCACCATACCGCGCCATGGATACTCAATGGATATGCCCGATCTTGCTCCTATCACCTTGCATGCATACCTAGGGGATAGCGCTGAAATCTCATGTATCGGCGAGGAAAGAAATAAGTACGCATGTGAATTCGTTGCGATATTTGACCTGGCGAAAACAATATCAAAGATGCATTACGATAATCTTTCCAAGAGCATGAGTGAGTATAGCAAGAAATTCCTCCTCTTCGATGCCTCCGGGGCTGAGCTTGAATCCCAGGATGTCGAATGTTTTGATAATGGCAAGGGCGTGATCTCCTGCGAAATAGATCTCGACAAGTATATGAGCAATGCCGGAGGAGTTGCCCCACAATTTCTAAGCGCGACTGGCAGGGTACAGATAGCCATGCCGGAAAGCGTTCTCTCCTATAATAGCCCGAAAGTTTCACTTTCCCGCGCAAAGATAAATCTTGGGGAGGATTCCGATGGAGATGGCATCCCCGATGTGATCGATAATTGTCCCAACTATCCGAATGCTGCTCAGCGCGATTTCGACGGGGATGGAGTTGGAGATCTGTGCGACAACTGCATGATAGTTTTCAATCCGGATCAAAAGGATTCCGATGACGATGGGTACGGCGACGCGTGTATGAAGGATTACGACGGCGATGGCATCCCGGACAGCGAGGACAACTGTCGCATAGTTGCGAACCCGGATCAGGCCGATTCTGACGGTGATGGTCGCGGCGATGCGTGTGACCCGGCCATCCGTACCAACCCGGGAGAGAATCTGCCGCAGGTTCCCGGCTCGTATTTGATACCAGGAGATGGCAGCTGCACGCTTGTTGCCTCTGCCGGTGGAGCCTCGACCCCTTCGATCGCTTTGGCGCTGATGCTTATCCCGATGGCAATTACCGCTATAAGTAGGCGTAAAGAATAGTATTTACCGATAAAAGTGGGCTCCTTTGCCTTCCCATGAACGTCAACAAAAACGCCGCAACAAATTTGCGCTTATGCCGATAATCGTGTAGGGGATACGACGCTTGGGTGTCCTGCCCCTGTTTGGGATAGTTGGCAAAGGGAGCTCTTATGACAAAAATTTTGAGGCCTTCAATTTTTATCTCGGCGTTGGCTTTGGCCACGCTTTTTGTGTCAGGCATAGCCCACGCCTGTTTCTTCGATTTTAATGGAACTCAGATTCAAGATTCCGATTGCGATGGTTACGCTGATCCTATCGAAGGGCTTCCGGAGGGCGTGCCGGTAGACAATTGTCCTCTGGTGCCAAATGGCGATTGTTATGCTGATCCATGGCACTGCAATGCAGATGGAAGCTACGATGGGAACGATCCCGATTCCTTGAGCGAGGCAGCGTTTCGAGGCGGATTCCAGATGGACTGGAACAGAAACGGAATAGGGGACGCGTGCGAGGATTCCGACGGCGACGGTGTCCTGGATTATATCGACAACTGCAAGGCTGTCCCAAATCCAAATCAGGATCCCGGATATTGTCATGATACCGACAACGATGGGTTCGATGATGCGGCCGATAATTGTCCCACGGTTTATAATCCAACGCAAAACGATAGCGACGGAGACGGAGTCGGCGATGCCTGCGATAACTGCATACTGATCTATAATCCCGACCAGGCCGACTCTGATGGAGATAAGGTGGGGGATGCTTGTCCTCCATCGTTAAGCGGAGGAGGCGGAGGTGGAGGAACTCCCGGAGGCAGTACATTTCCTCCAGGGGCATCGAATGGCTTCTATCTCGGTCCCGATCGGACGAAGGGAAATGGCGGATGCAGCATGATGGCTGGCGGAGCCGGATCTTCCTCCGGAATTCTGGCAATGATATCGCTTGCCGCGAGCGTTCTTATCTTCAGGCGTTCGAATAAAAACCGATAATACATTTTTATCTCTTCGTCCTCTAACTTGCGGTCAAACTTGCTTGTGCCGGGCTGCCGTGTTAGTAATTGCAGTACCCTGAAAGGCGGCTTGACCGGCGTGTTCGATAAAATTATCAAAAAAAGACCTGTCATCATGGATGGAGCCATAGGGACGACTCTCGCCCTCATGGGATCCGATTCCCCGTGCAGCGTCCTGCTCAATCTTTCAGATCCTGAACTCGTGAAGAAACTGCATGTAGATTACCTCAAGGCCGGCTCCGATATCGTACTCACCAACACCTTCGAGGGTTCGAGCATTGCGCTTGCCGAGCATTCTGCCTCGGCCGAGTTTGAAAATATCAATCGCGAAGCGGTGAAAATCGCCAGAAAGGCGCTTTCCGATTTTGGAGGTAACGATAAATTTATAGCGGGAGATATCGGTCCCACTTCGAAGCTGCCGACCATTTCGCACATATCTTTTCACGATCTCTATGAATCATACCTCAGCCAGGCATCAATAATGATAGATGAAGGGGTCGACCTCATCTATATTGAAACCTGTCAAGACCCGCTGCAGTTCAAGGCCGCGTTGGCGGCATCGCGGGCCGCTCTCGCGAAGTACAAAAAAAACATTCCGATCCTTGTTTCCATCACAATCGAATCCTCTGGGAAGATGCTTCTGGGGACGGAGATAGATGCAGCGCTTTACTGCGCGTCGCCGTATCGGCCATTTGCATTCGGCCTGAATTGCGGCCTCGGCCCTCAGGGAATGAGACAACACCTTGCCGGTTTATCCGAGCGCTCCCCTTTTCATCTGATATGCAAGCCCAACGCAGGGACGCCGGGAAGCGAAGGTGGCAGGGCGATATACAGGATGTCAGCAGCTGACTTTGCCTCGGAGCTGTATGATTATGCGCTGAGATACAAGGTGTCCTTCGTAGGCGGATGCTGTGGAACTACCCCGGATCATATCGCTAAACTTTCGAGCCTTGTGAAAGGTTGCGGCAGATTTTCAGCGAGGCGCAATTACCCTGAGGTTATCGCAGGGGTCTCCAGCCTTTACCGGGCCCTTGACTTTGATCAGGAACCACCCCCTTTCATAGTGGCGGAGCAGACGAATGTTAACGGGTCCAAAAAATTTAGAGAGATGCTGGAGCACGATAATTTCGATGCGATGGTGTCGATGATAGGTGAAGCTGCGGCATCCAGCCACGCGCTTGATATATGTCTTGAGCTGCCGGGCAGAGATGAAGTTCAGGGTTTTTGCAGGCTCGTTCCGCAGGCGGCTTTGAAATCGGAAATCCCCTTCATGATAGATTCCACAAATCCGGATGTTATCGAGGAGGCCCTTTCCAGGATACCTGGCAGATCGATAATCAATTCGATCAATTTGGGAGATGGAGGTGGAAAGGCCTCCCATATTTTAAGTCTTGCTAAAAAATATGGGGCCGCTGTTGTCGCATTGGTCATAGATGAAGATGGGATGGCAACTGATGCCAAGAAAAAAATTGCGGTGGCGCAGAGGCTTGTAAAAATTTGCGAGGATCATGGCCTTGGAAGGGAGTCTCTTTTCATAGACCCGCTGACATTTACCCTGGCCAGCGGAGATGCGGGGCTTGTAAAGTCGGCCAGCGAGACGTTGGCTGCAATTCCGCTTATCAAAAAGAAATTGAAAGGCGTCAGGACGATTCTTGGCGTCAGCAACGTATCCTTTGGGTTGAGGCAGCCTGGCAGAAAATATCTAACCAGTGTATTTCTCTACCGCGCCATCAGGGCTGGTCTCGATGCCGCAATCATAAATCCGTCTGGCATACTTCCTTACGCTTCAATCCCAAAAGAAAAGACAAGGTTGTGCGATTCTTTGATAGACGGAAAAAAGGCGTCTGCGCTTTCTGACTTTATGAAAGGAATGGGCGACGTAGTTCCAAGTGAAGTTGTTTTGCAAGGGACTTCGAAAAAAATCAGCAAAGAGGATCGCCTCAGGGGTAAGATAATTTCCGGAGACAGGTCTGAAATAGTGGAGATAGTCGATGATCTTGTGGCATCCGGAACAGATCCTCAGCATCTGATAGGATCGGTTCTGCTTCCAGCTATGGAGGGAGTAGGCAAAAGGTTCGGTGCAGGTGAGATCCCCCTTCCGTTCGTGCTTCAGTCTGCAGAGGTGATGAAGAAGGCTATAGATGCTGCAACTAAATTTCTATCAGGAAAAACTTTTGAAAAGAAAGGCAAGATCGTTCTGGCGACGGTTATGGGGGATGTCCACGACATAGGTAAAGACCTTGTCGATGCGATTCTCAGCAACAATGGATATGAAGTCATAAATCTAGGCATCAAGCAGCCTGCCTCGGCAATAATGGAGGCTATCGAAAAAAGTGGCGCCGATGCGATAGGTCTCTCCGGCTTGCTCGTCAGTTCTACCGAAATCATGCGCGAAAATCTGGCGGAGTTTCGTAAAAACGGAATTTCCGTCCCCGTCCTATGCGGCGGAGCTGCGCTTAAAAGTTCATTCGTAAACGAGGTACTGGCCCGCGAATACAGCTCCAGAGTCTATTACTGCAAGGATGCATTTGCTGGCTTTGAGGCGATGGAAAAAATTATGGGAAGAAGGTAACAGGGTCCGAGTATGGCAGACGTACCGTTCATAGGAAGCAGGATCGTAGATTCGATATCATTCGAAGATATCGAACCTCTGATGGATAAGGAAAGACTCTTCGCCGCGCGTTGGGAATTTAAGAAAGGCCTCCTTTCTGAACAGTGGGATGATTTCAAAAAAAACAAGGTTGAGGCTCTCTATGAAAAGACGCTGGCAAAATGCAGGGCAGGTTCCGTCATAGAACCAAAAGTCGTATACGGATATTTCAAATGCAGGAGGTCATTCAGCGCGCTGATAGTAGAGGGGGAGCACAAGAGCTTTCGCTTTGAATTTCCGAGGGAGAAAAGACCGCCGCACAGGTCCGTTGCCGATTATTTTACGGAAGGGTTTGCGGCCTTCCAGATAGTCACGGTCGGCAAAAATGTTACCGATGTTGCCGCCAGGATGTTTTCTAGGGGCATGTACAGCGACGCCTTTTATATAAAAGGGCTTGCAGCTGAAGCGGCTGAGGCGCTGGCTGTTTTGATGAACAAGAAAATTCTGGCTGAGCTTGGTTTTGACGATGATCGTGGAGCTAGGTTTAGCCCCGGTTACCCTTCTTTCCCGGATCTTCTCGATCAGAAGAAGATAGTGGCGTTGCTAGGTCCGGCAAGGATAGGCGTGTCGCTTACTAAGACATGCATATTTGTACCGGAATATACCACTTCGGCCATCATATCGGCCGATCCGAATGCTGTTAACTTTAATCCAAATTTGTAATAGGGTTTGCGAATATGGAAAGAGCCGAAGCCTTTCGGAGGAAAAAGGTGATAATAATCGGAGCCGGAATATCAGGGCTCACGATAGCCTACTATCTGAAAAAACGCGGAATAGAGATCGACCTGATTGAGAAAAGCCCGGTGGTAGGAGGTAACGTAAAAAGCGCCCTCAGGGAAGAGGCCTACATAGTAGAGCACGGCCCCCAGTTTTTCTCCTATGATTCGGACGCGATACTGCGACTGGCCAGAGAACTTTCGATAGATCCTCAGATAGTAGAATGCAGATCAGATCCTAGAAAGAATTATATTTTCAAGAACGGATCCCTTCATCTTATACCCCGCAGCATCTTTCAGGCAGTTTCAAGCGATGTGCTTTCGCTGTCTGGAAAGATGCGGCTCGCCTCCGAAATTTTCAAGAAGGGGATGGAATGCGAATCAGAATCATTTGCCGAATTTGCGGTGAGAAGGCTCGGCAGGGACGCTCTCGACGCCTATGTCGATCCATTCGTCACAAGAGGGTTTGCAGGGGATCCTCTTCAGCTTGAGGTAAAAAGTGCATTTCCATTTCTCGCCGATATAGAACGAAGGAACGGGAAGGTTCTTACGAAGATAAAAAATCTGATGAGCAAGCTTGCGATCAGAAATCCAGTGTCGTTTAAATGGGGGATGGGGACGCTCACCGCGCGCCTCGAGGAAGAGCTTCGAAGAAATCTGATGCAGGGAGTTTCTGCACTCGGCATCTTTCGAGACGAGTCGAACAGACCGTGCGTTCGAATAGATGTTTCTGCCAGAGTTATATCTGCCGACGCAGTCGTAGTTACAACGCCGGCGCCGGTTGCAGGAGAGCTTCTCGTAGAGATCGATCCGGAGATAATTGCGCCGATAATGGCTATACCATATGTTCCTATAGCGATCGTTTACACGGCTTTCAGGCTGAAAGATCTGAAAAGTGTTCCCGAGGGCATAGGCTTTGTAGTCCCGCGTTCGGAAGGACAGCGGGGGCTTGGCACCATTTTTTCCTCTTTGCTATTTGCTGATCGCTGTCCATCGACGGAGATTCTCATCACGAGCTATTTCGGAGGAGCCACGGACCCTGCTTTCATAGATCTCCCAGATGAGGAGATCAGGAATCAGACGTCAGCCTATCTCGACGATACCTTGGGGATAGATGTCGAGCCGGTCTTTTTTCACATCAAAAGGTGGAGACAGGTGATTCCCCAGTACAACATAGGCCACAGGCTAAGGGTTGCCGAGATAGAGGATAAAATCGCAAAACAGCCGGGGATATTCATGGCTGGGAGTTTTTCAGGAGGAATATCCTGCAACGATGTCATCGCAACTTCACGAATGAAGGTCGAGGAGATTCTGAAATATTTGAGAAGAACGGTTTGATGTCGCTTTGCATCAGCCATCCTATTCCTGTTTCAATAAATCCGATAGTTATTCGTTGGTAAATACGGAATAAAAAGACAACATAGCTGACATTCTCAAAATTGGCACAAAATCTTCAAGTAAAACAGAGTTGGCCCCCGCAATTTACCGTCATTCTTGGGCTATCCAGATAGTTTCATTAGGGCTGGACAAAACAGCTAAGTCGTTGTAGTAGCAGCAAGTTTCCGGCCCCCGCCGCAAGTGATGTAAGGGGGCGTCATTCGGTTAAGATATGCATTTCGTTTATGTGTTAAAGAGTAAGAGGGATTCAAGGCATTATATCGGCGTAACTGCTGATCTTGCGAGAAGAGTCGAAGATCACAATGCTGGAAAAGTTTCCTCAACCAGCGGCAGGAGACCCTTTGAGCTGATATATTTTGAAGAGTTTGAAAAGAAAGATATTGCAGAGAAGAGAGAACGGTTTTTCAAGACGGGTAAGGGCTTTGATACATTGAAAAATTTATTAAGGCTACCGCGCTGAATCTTGTTGGATAATGTGCCCCCCACTAATACTTTGGGGGGCTGAACCCACCGGCGATTTAGTGGTGGGCTCCCCCGTATAAATAGCGAGGGGTGGCCCCACATTAAGACGTTGTGGGGTACGGGGCCCCACCAACGGTTTAGTGGTGGGGGAGTTGTTTCCTTTGAAAATATTACGGCTTTTGTTGTGCCCCCCACTAATACTTTGGGGGGCTGAACCCGCCGGCGATTTAGTGGTGGGCTCCCCCGTATAAATAGCGAGGGGTGGCCCCACATTAAGACGTTGTGGGGTACGGGGC
>JAAZCA010000012.1 GCA_012513515.1 Myxococcales bacterium
ACACCCTTTGCCAAATCCTTAAACAAGGCCTCATTCTTACCCAGCTTTTCCATAACTGCTCGTCTCCTTTCGGTGTCTTTGACACCTATCCGAGGTTAAGCAGTTACACAATTCTTTTTACAGGCTCGGTTTTACCGAGCCTCACGAACTTCGTGAACGGCGCTCCGCATTACATGATCACAGGAGGAATTTATAGCGCTTCTGCGGCCTTCAGCATGATGCCGGCCATTTCGGTAATTAAGCCATTGTGATGACGGCTTTTTCGTCCTTCGGGTCAATTTCTCAGATTGTGAAATGCGCATTGTCCAGCATTTCTCCGTCTAATCCGTAAAAACGAACCATAATCTCGCCGGGCGATGCATCTATTATGCAAAAGCTCGCCGGCATATTTCTGTCGAGGTCTGATTTTACATGCCCCGGGCAGATATATAAAGTTCCGTTGATATCACTTCTGGAGGACTCCATTTTGTGGGTGTGTCCGTATAGCACGGCATCCACATCCGAAAGGTCTTTGGGACTCATAGGATCGAAGTCGTCAGGTCTGTCCTCGCTTGTTTTGTGAGATGTGTGGCTTATTAAAAATGTTGCTCCGCCGAGGGCGATCTTTTTTCTGCGTGGAATTGTCGGATCGTTCCAGGCATTTTCGAAAAGACCTGGGACAGCATAAATTTGTACCCCCGCTGCATCGATCGCTTCGGCATCATTGAAGTAATCGCCGAGATGGATTATCGCCTCTACATTGTGATCTTCGATCATGATGCGAACGGCTTCGTTCATCGCATCGAGATTTCCGTGCGTGTCGCTCATTACGCCTATTTTCATAATTAGCCTCTCATCTTTGGCCGAATTCAACGTTATTCATCCCGGAGTTTTTTCTTATGTAAAACTCATTGGAATAAAACGGCGGCTCTCCTTTTGAATTTTTTACAAATATTACCAAGCGGTATTTACCAGGAAGCTGACATTCCGGAATTGCAACCTTCCCACTTGATCTTCCTCCAGAGGGTAATTTTTTGCTGGAAATCCTGTGCTGTATCTTTTCATGTTCTGACCAATCGCCTTTTCTGAATCCTTCCAGCCAAGAATTTTTTATCGACAGCCTTCTGCTTTCGTATGAATTATTGAATATCGATATCGATATTTTTTCTCCAGGATGATAGGTATCTTTGTCGGTTACAGCTATCCAATTTTGATTCGGGTTGTTTTCAGAGCCCACAAGAACTCTTTCGGACCACGGAGGTTCTTCCCAATGCCTGATGGGGCCTACGTCGATGTGAACGAATCCATGCCTCGGGTAGAAGCCAGCCCCTCCAAGCCGACGATTTTTTGCGTATTCGTAAATAGAGGATTCATCAATTTCATCTATGTGTATATCGCAGGCCTTTCCTCTCACGTGGAGACTTTCTCCTGCAGCCTTTCTGCCGCTGGCGATTATTGACCTATTGATTTCAGGGCTTCTGTAACAGGATATCAGCTCAATCGTATCAGCGCCGAAATGGTCCTGAATTTCATCGATGAGCTCGATCAGTCTGAGCTCAATCCGATGTTTTTTGCCATCCCTCGAACGCATTATCTCGTCTATTTTTGCCAGGCCCTCCTTGTCGTATCCTTTTTCGTTTCTGTATTGAATCTCTGCATATTCGCCAAGATGATAGCTAAAGAGCGCCAGCTTGCCGTCTCCACGCGCAGAATATTCAGCCAACGCCCGGCACGGCAGTGCGGCTAAGGTAAAAAGTATAATAATAACATATAGTTTCATGAACGCTCCCCTGTGGAATAACACGAAACCTTTATGATCGTTCTGTCGATAATATTATCGAGGGATTATAATGGCAAGGTTTGCCCGTATCTCATTTTTGCTCGCAATTATGGGGCTGCTTCTTTTTCCGATCAGCGGAATTGAGTCGGTCGCTGAAGGTCTGTCGCCATTCCGCCTCAGCGGAGATGGCAAAATACGCATGGTCGATCTTTTTACTGGCGAGAACCTCAACATCATCTACAGAAATGCTGACGGAATCTATGAGGACTCAGCGCTCGCGGCGATGGAGCATACACTGCGTTGCCATGGGAAAAGTGAAAATTATCCAATTTCTTTGAAATTGATAGAACTAATCGATCATCTTCAGGATCATTTCGGTGCTGAGGAAATTCAGATAGTGTCGGGCTATAGAAGTCCTGAGTACAATTCTAAACTCAGTTTGTATTCAAGCCGCGTGGCCCACAACAGTCTTCACATGAAGGGGTTGGCGGTGGATATCAGGCTGCCAGGAGTCAGCAAATATGCCCTCGGATCATATGCGGCTTCCCTCAAGTCCGGCGGAGTTGGCGTGTATGCCGACAGCGACTTTGTCCACATAGATGTTGGGCCCATCAGACGCTGGTAGTTCCGAATATATTTCCCCTTCCGAAAATCCAGTCAGGATCGTACTGATTTTTCCAGCGCTTCATCAGCTCTATAGTTGATTTGGAGTGCTGTATCGACAGCAGGTCGGTATGAATTTTACCGAGCCCGTGCTCTCCGGCGACCCCGCCGCCAAGCTCCACCGCCTTTTTGCAGCATGCCGAGAGGATGTCGCGGGCCAGATTTTTTTCGGTGGGAGTTCTCCCGAGGAGGTTCGTGTGAGGATGCCCTGCGCCTATATGGGCGTATCCCATATGCGGTAGTCCGGAGCGATCCGCGGCCGCGTAAAAGAATTCCATCATTTCGATTAGCTTGTCGATAGGTACCCACCAGTCGCTTCCGACTTTGCCGCCACCATCTTTCCAATAAAGTCTTCCGAGTTCGTTTGCGGCCTCCGGTATCCGATGCCGCCAGAGCCTAAAAATTTCCTGATCGTTTTGTGTGAGCGCCACCATGCTGTGTTTTTCGAGATCGCATCCGCATGCCTTTTGAATTCTTTCCTGCCATATCTGTGCCCATCGCCCCAATTCTTTTTCGGAATCGTATTCCTGTTTTATATACAGGTATGCCGCGATCTCGTTTGGTATCGATGGAAAGCTACGCGATGTCTTCATCATTTTAAGTGCGCCTGAATCTATGAGTTCGAGCGTCCTTGGTTTTTTATCCTTTTCGTTGAGCGTAAGATTTACAGCGAAGGAGAGAGCCTCCATGTTCGATTCGAATGGTATTAGCGCTGAAAAAAAAGATGGGACTCCCGGGATCAAGCGAATGGTCGCGCGGGATATGAACCCAAGCGTTCCTTCCGAACCTATGATCAGATCGATGGGATTTTCCCAGCCCGTAAAATATCCGGCAGTGTTCCTTTTTCCGGATGCCGCTTCGCCGGGCTCTCTGGAATAGAAGACGCTCTTGCAGTCGGGAGTTATGAGCTCAAGCGATTGCACATATTGTCTTACGGTGCCGTATTTGTATGAGTCCTCTCCGGTTGCATTCGTGGCGATATTGGCTCCTATCCTGCACTGGTCCTTTGAGGTCGGACCGATTGGATAAAAGAGGTTTTTCTTGGCCAGCTCGGCCTGTAACTGTGATACCACGGTTCCTGGTTTTACGACCACGTGCGGTTGTCCTCCGATATCCACTATGTCCTCTATCCCCTCCAGCTTCTCCGTGGAGAGCAGCAATCCTTCGTCAGGCACAGATGCCCCTGTCATGGAGGTCTGTGATCCGCAGATCGTGAGAGGAATTTTGTATGAACTGCAGAATTCAATTGCCGCTAGGATATCCTCATCTTTGCGGGGGAGGAGAACCGCATCCGGCGAACCCCTATACATCGTGTCTTCGCAGTAACTTTCTATGCGTTCATCTCCGAGGAGAATTGGAGGGGTTTCCGCCTCAAGCTCTTTAAAAATCTGGGGATTTATCGCCATCTCCATTCCTTTTCAGAGGATATCGATCTATCAATATACTTCCCTCGGGGAAAACCAAAAATTTGACGTTCCTGCGATGATTTATCGTCGTGATAAGGTTTTATCCTATATATTCTAATAAAATCAAATAGTTATTTTGACAAGTGTTGGTATGTTTATTGCTTCAAGTCCCCCTGAGATCAAACAGGAGGATGCTATGAAGATATCGGCGCTACTCGCTTTGCTTGCAATTCTCTTCTCTGGTTGTCATGGGGGTCAGCTTGCGACGGAATTTGGCGATGAATTCAGGGAGGGAACCTCGGAGCCCATGACCGTTGAGAGGTTTATATGCGAGGAGGCGCCTCCTCCCGCTGTTGAAGAATACCAGTGTCCTGATTGCTTGAGATACTTCCCAGAGGATGCCGATGCGGCGGGAATAGTTCTTCCTAAGAGGATATTTGAATCGGAGCTGTTACGGGGGTCAGATGATGGTGGTCTGTCTAATGCGTTGCATACAGTAAAGCTGTTTTTGTCTGAGACAATGCCGTTTGCCAATCCAGAAAAGGACGTAAGCAGCATCTGTTATGCGAGCAAGTACCCACCTCCTTCTAAGAGCCTTACGTCCGGACCTAATCCGAATTGGACTAACACTGGGGATATGGATCCTGAGAGTATAATAGCGCGGAGTGAAAATTTTGG
The DNA here is from genome assembly GCA_012513515.1 of Myxococcales bacterium. Taxonomy (NCBI): domain Bacteria; kingdom Pseudomonadati; phylum Myxococcota; class Myxococcia; order Myxococcales; species Myxococcales bacterium. Next base: position 4,507 of record JAAZCA010000012.1, read on the forward strand.
AATCATATTCAAGGGCGTTCTACCTGCAGGTTTTTCCATGAAGGATTTTCTGGTGAGCACGTGGAAGTGGGATGATGATACAAGCTCTCCATGTCAATGCGACAATGTTAGCGATGTCAACATCGGAGATAAATGCACGAGTGATGAGAAGTGCATTGCTACCGCCTATAAAGACGACGCTGTTGAATGGACTAGGCTCTTGGCCGATCAGGATGGGGCATTTTTCGTAGATGTAAGTGGCAATAAAGTTTTGCTGATGGGGCAGCTTGGAAAGGACGCGATATTCCTTGGAACTCGTGGATATTGGAAGCACGCTAAGGGCTTGTCATCTCCTCTTGCAAATAAGTGCCCTCAGAAAGATATGATGAAGGAGCTTCCGACGGATGCATCATTCAGGCATGCAAAGGTTTTTACAGAGCAGAGCATGGACCCGATCTCTGCTAGCATACTCGAAAAAGTGCACCCCATTTTTCAGGGAGAACTTATAGGTTCCAGGGCTGCTGTAGCTGCTGACCTGTATGATAAAATACTTTTGATGGCTAAGCTATATATCAGGGATGAAGAACCCGCGATCGATGCATTTTTTAGGCTGAGTCTTAAAGACCTTGCACCGATGAGTGCCGTTATCATGGGCATTGATAAAGTGTATCAGGTTATCGAAGGTGATGCCGCGCAGGATGCAACTGACTCGCTGCTGTCAGAATAATCTGCTCCAGCGATGATTGAGTAGTAGGTCGGCGAGGGATTTCCGCTTATAACCGCGGTAATGGCTGTGCGTTGCGAATGGTCGCTAGGTCTTTTTGCTGTCCAGAAGGATCGGTCATCTTAGTAACTATTATTTGCGGATATAATCTAGTCTTATAAAAGGCTGATCAAAGATCAGGGATCAGGATTAGACCCCCTCCCGCAACAACCGTGACTGGTGACTGGTGAACGGTCGGAACCCCGCGGTAGCGGCGGCTTAAAACCGTGGGAATGACATTCATGGTGTCATCTCCGAATGACGAGAAGGTCGTCATCCCCGAGTGCTTTAATCGGGGATCCAGCAACGGCCGTGACTGTGAAAAACAGAAGCTAGAAGCTAGAAAAACCTAGCCTGTAGAAATCTCGCTTCTCACTTCTAGATTCCAGCTTTTGGATGTTGGTCGATGGCCAATTGTTCATGGTCGAAGTTATTGTTACAGCTAGCTTTTCAGAGGTTACTTAAATTGGCGGTTAACAACTTCCAAACTCCTTGCATAAAGGGGCGCCTATGATAATTCTGGCTCGATGAGGAAAAACATTGTAGTATTCGACATAGAGACAAAAAACGCCTTTTCAGATGTCGGGGGGAGGAACAATCTCAAGGAGCTTGGGATATCCGTCCTTGGGCTTTACGATTATGCCGATGCTCAGTACAAAATTTACGAGGAGAAAGAGCTCACCATATTCGTGGAAAGGCTGCAGAAGTCTCCTCTTCTTGTAGGATTCAACAGCAGGAAGTTCGATGTCCCGGTGCTTCAGAACTATGTCCCTTTCAACCTTTCAAAGCTTCCGCAGCTGGACATAATGGAACAGCTTTTAAACGCCCTTGGCCACAGGGTCAGTCTTGACAGCGTGGCGCAGGCCACCCTTGGATCCAGCAAGAGCGGCAGTGGGCTCGATGCCATAAAGTTTTTCAGAGAAGGGCGCATCGAAGAGTTGAAAAAATATTGCATGGATGATGTCAGAATAACGAAGGAAATATTCGAATACGGGGCAACGCATAAAGAGCTGTTTTACACCTCTAAATTTGGGAATGGGAAGAGGAGGGCAGTCGTGAACTGGTCTGTAGAACATCCTTATGAACAAACTCCTTCGGTTCAGGGTTCCCTTTTTTAAATCGAAATAACACGAGGTCCTAGATGCATGCAGAATACGATCTGATAGTTGTAGGGGGAGGAACCGCTGGGTGTTCCGCCGCAATGTTTGTCGCCAGATGCAAATGGAAAGTTCTAGTCATAGACAGGGATGGCGCTTCTGGATACCTCTCTACGCTTGCGAATGTGAGTTGTTTTCCCGGCTTTCCGGAATCGCTTAGCGGCAGCGACCTTCTTGTCAAACTCAAAAAGCAGGCTGAGCTCGAGGGCGTAAAATTTCATAGGGATGTTGTATCTGCGGTAGCCGTGAGTGAAAATGCGCCTTGCAGGATTATGACGGAAAACGCGGGTGAATTCACCGGAAGGAGTTTAATAATAGCGACCGGTTCAGCCGCAAGGAGCAACTATCTCCATGGCGAAAAGGAATTTCTCGCCAAGGGCGTTTCTTACGATGCCATCATGGATGCTCCTTCCGTGGCGAGGAGGATTGCTGCTGTGGTAGGCAGAAACCGGCGCTCTGCCGAAGCTGCCGTCTACCTTTCGCGATTTGCAGAAAAAGTCCATTTCATAATCCCTTCAAGCAAACTGGATATCCCCGATTTTCTTATAACGAAGATTCAGTCCACAAAAAACATCGAGCTGCATTATTCAACTAGTCTTAAGCGAATAAAGGGCAGCGATCATATTACATCAATCGATCTACTTGCGTCCGGCCATGAAAAAGATCTCGAGGTGTCAGGTGTATTTACATACGTTCATGAATATCAGCCTGCCACATCGTTTTTGAACAATGTCGTGGAGTTGGGTGAAAACGGCGCAATAAAGGTCGATGTCAATTTTTCGACCACGGCCGATGGGGTTTTTGCCTGCGGCGACGTGATATGCGGCAGGCCACAGCTTCCTGCTATTTCCTCCGCCCAGGGCATAGTTGCTGGGATTGGCGTTGACAGATTCTTATCCAAAATATGACAATCAAAGCCCTAATTTTTGATTTTGACGGAGTGATAACCGACACAGAACCCATTCATATGAACGCATGGCTCTCCGCGCTCGAGTCCTTCGGCATCTCTTTTAGCGAGAATGACTATAAAAATTTTTACATCGGTCTCAACGACAGGGACTTTCTGTACGAGATTGGTCGTAGAAACTCTGTTAGCTTTGACGATGCCCAAAAAACAGAGCTCATAAAAATAAAAGCAGCCATATGTATGGAGCGCTTGAAGTCGGAGATACCTCTCATCCCTGGAGTAAGAGAGTTTATAGAAGAGAGTTCGAAAAAATATATGCTGGCTATATGCAGTGGTGCACTTCGCAGCGAAATAGGATTCATACTTAAAAAATCCGGCCTCTTTGATTATTTTTGTACCATCATATCGGCTGAGTCGGTGGAGAAGGGAAAGCCAGATCCCGAGGGATATATCAAAACCCTCGAAGATCTTCGGGTGCTCTTTTCATCTGTCATACTTGCGAACGAAGTCGCAGCTATCGAGGATTCTCCGAAAGGCATAGAGGCCGCCCGCAAGGCCGGTCTGAAGTGCATAGGTGTCACCAACTCCTATCCGAGGGCCGAACTGACCTTTGCGAATCTTGTGGTGGACTCTCTCGCCGAACTGGATTCTGTCAGTTTCGATCTTAAGTAATCTCTGAAAAATCAGCAAATTCAGGGCGCCTCTAAAAACTATGCGCTTGTCATCCCCGAGTGACGAGAAGGTTGTCATCCCCGACTGGTTCTATCGGGGATCTCGCAACAGCCGTGAAGTGGGAAAAACAGAAGCTAGAAGCCAGAAAAACCTCGCCTGTAGAAATCTCGCTTCTCACTTCTAGATTCTAGCTTCTTGATGTTTTAGTCGATGGTCAATTGGTCATGGTCGAAGTTATTGTTGCAGCTAGTTTTTCATAGGTTTCTTATATGATTCCCTTGAGGATCTTCTCTACGGTTTCGTATCTCCCCAATGGGGGGAATATGTAAGCCCCGGATATTTTTCCGGAGCCCTTGGCGGCGGAAACTATATCCCGCGCAATTTCCAGGCCGTACTTTTTTTGTGCGTCGCCGGATTTGGCAGAGACCATTTTGTCGAGAATATGCTTTGGAATCTGCATTCCGGGAACTTCGTTGTGCAAAAATTCTGCATTTCGCAGAGAAACCAGCGGCAGCACCCCTACAAAAAATGGTATGTGCGACAGGTCCTTTATTTTTTCGAGGAATCTGGCGAGCATCTTCTGATCATATACAGGTTGTGAAAACGCGAACTCAGCGCCTGAAGCTATCTTACTGCGAAACCTTTCGACTTCAGTGTCGATGTCGATTGCGCCGGGGTTGACGCCGCAACCGATCAGGAACTTTGTTGCCTGTTTTATCGGTCTGCCAGCAAAATCCAAGCCGAGGTTTAGGTTGGATATGAACCGTATCAATCCGATGGAATCAACATCGAAAACAGCCGATGCTTCAGGATAGTGTCCCATCTTCGGCGGGTCACCGGTTATCACTAGGACGTTATGAAGGCCCAGTGCGGATGCCCCGATGAGGTCCATCTGCATGCCAAGAATATTTCTGTCGCGGCAGCAGTAATGAACTATCGTCTCTATACCTACTTTGCCTTTTATAAGTGACGCAAGAGCTATCGGGCTCATGCGCGCCATGGCCCGCGGTCCGTCGGCTATATTTATCGCGTCCACCCCCAGTTGCTTCAGAGATTTGGCAGCATCGATGGAGGATGAAGGATCGGTACCGAGGGGAGGATCGACTTCGACTGATATTGCGAATTTTTTACCAATTACTGCGCCGAAAAGGCTTTTTTGTTCGGGCGGAATCGGACTGACTGGCTTTGAAATTGACTCGACTATGCTCTTGGTATTTGAGCGCTGCCCCGGTCTCATGGTTTTAAGATATTTTTTTGCCTCTTTGATGTGTTCCGGTGTAGTGCCGCAGCATCCTCCGATGAGGGCGACTCCGAGCATGGCATATCTTCTTGCGTATTCTGCAAAATATTCCGGGCTTGCAAGGTACATCAGGCGTCCGTTGACCATCTGTGGCAGACCGGCGTTTGGCATTGCTGAAAGAGGAGTTTTAGTAGCAATCGACATCCTTTTTATAGCTTCGAATACACCCTGAGGACCGTCACAGCAGTTTACTCCTATTACGTCCGCACCCCAATTTTCCATCTGTGCTGCGGCATATTCCGGCAGAAGCCCTTCAAATTCCCCCTCGCCGAGGTGTTTTAGGGAGACTTGGGTTATTACGGGTTTATTCGATACCTCTCTGGCGGCTTCGTATGCTATGTGAAGCTCATCGAGATGGATGAATGTTTCAAGGAGTATTACGTCTGATCCGGCATCGGAGAGGGCCTCGATTTGTTCCGTAAAAAAACTTTTCATTTCTGAATCGGTCATTCCACCGGAATTTTTGCGAGTCCATGATATCGGACCTATCGATCCTGCGACGAAGGCGCGTTCCCCAGCCGACTCTCTAGCGATTTTTACGCCGGCCCTGTTTATCTCAGCCACCTTTCCATCGAGACCATGCGCTGCGAGCGCAGGCCTGCTGCCGGTGAATGTGTTGGTTTCTATGAGAAGAGCCCCGGCGGATATATAGCTGTCATGAATTTCTTTTATAAGGGAGGGGTTGGAGATGTTGAGTTCATCGAAACACCTGTTTATGAATATCCCGCGTTTGTATATCTCGGTTCCAAGCGCGCCGTCGGCAAGGATTCCTTCTTCGCGGAGCCTTTTCATGAAGTCATTCATCAGAAGACGTTTCCCTCCGGATTTCGCATGCACATGTTGTTTCTTCGCTCTTCCCCTATGGATGAGACCTTGGCTCTTCCGTAATCATGTCCTGGGTACACCTTTGTAGCGGCGGGGAGATTGGCAAGGCGCTTGAGGGACTCTGTCATGTCGGATGGACTGCCGCCTGGCAGATCGACTCTTCCGCACGCATCCACAAAGAGGGTGTCACCTGTGATTACGCTATCATATGCCAAAAAGCATTGTGATCCCTGCGTGTGACCAGGGGTGTGAATGCATTCAATTTCCAATTTTCCTATTTTGATTATGGTGCCTTCTTCCGTGTACTCCAGCGCGACTCCCTTCAGATCTTCGACGGGTTCCAAGCGATGCACAAAAACCTTCGACCCTGTTATCGCCGACAGTTCTGCCGCTGCGTTGGCATGGTCGAAGTGAGCGTGTGTAAGCAGAATCTTTTGGATCTTCCATCCTATCCCAGCAGCCGACCTCTTGATGGCGTGAGCATCCCACGCCGGATCGACCGCTGCGCAAAACCCGCTTTCAGCGTCGCCGATTAAATACGCGAAATTCATCATCGGGCCGATCGGTATCTGAATTATGGAAGAGGTAGGCATCTCTTTTCTCCGGATTTAGGATGCTGAAAGAGAACTGCTGCAATAATTAAAACAGGTCAAGAAAGAAGTTCTTCAAAGGCCGACGAAGCTACGCCTCTGGAGATTTGATTGGACGTGAAAAAATTGAGGTCGTCATCGCCATAGCGCCATGAAAACCATCCGTTTCCGGCGTCGAAGTCTACAAGCCATATTCCCCTGGGTCCGCATCCAAGCCTGGATATCTTGGATGCCCAGGTTCTGATTATGCTCTCGAGCTGTTTCGTGAGCCTGTGATAGAGCGCCTCTTCCTTTGGTACCCAGCGAAGTTGTTCCTGAATTTCGGAGGATGATCTGACGGCCTGGTCGGTTATTCTTCTGACGACTGGAAGGAGTGACCTGGCGTCATCTTCAGAGAATGTACGCCTCGAATTGATATGAAAGACATTGCTCATCAGCTTCTATTTAGTATGAACTCTGGAATTGTCAATCTCACAAACAATCTTGACTAAACATTTTTAGATGCTAGCTTCGTCCCGGTTAAGTGTTTCCGCCTTCAACGATCCGTTCGCTGAAGGCGGTATTATTTTTTAGGAGCTCCTATGCACAGAAGAATACCGATGACCCCTGAGGGACAAAAAATTCTGCAGGACAAGCTCAAGTATCTAAAACAAGTTGAGCGACCCAGGAATGTGAAGGAGATAGAGGAAGCTAGGGAAAAGGGCGATCTTTCCGAAAATGCGGAGTACGAAGCCGCAAAGGAAAAACAGCAGCAGATATCTTTACAGATTCAGGAGACCGAGCACAAGCTTTCGCTCGCTCAGGTCATAGACCCCAAAAGCATCGACTCTGATAAAATATCCTTCGGCGCTACTGTTACCCTTGAAGATATAGATAACGACGAGCACGTCACTTATTTCATAGTCGGTTCCGACGAGTCCGATATAGGCAGGGGAAAGATATCCATAGAATCACCGATCGCCAGGGCGATGATAGGCAAATCCGAGGGGGACGAGGTCCTGGTCAAAACTCCAAATGGTCCGCGCAACTTTGAAATCGTATCTATCGAATATAGGTAGATCGGGGCAGATCGCATCCATTTTCGCCCTTCTGAGAGCACATCGAGAGCCATCTTTCATCATATTTCTATTTTGAATAAGAGGTAGAACTATTTGTATTCGCGTATATTTTTACGTAATTTCGATATGCGATATGCGCGGCACCTCGGCTAGTTCATTCCGAACAGCCTTACCAGCCACAGGGAGAGATCAGGAATGTAGGTTATTATCAGCAAGGCAACAAGAAGGACGCCTAGAAACGGAATTGATGCTTTGTAAACCTCGGGTATCGGCTTTTTAAATCGGAAGCTGGAGATGAAGAGGTTGAGGCCAACTGGCGGAGTTGAATATCCGATTTCTAGATTCGTCAAAAATATGATGCCAAGGTGCAGCGGATCGACTCCAAATTCCTTGGCGATCGGTACTATCAGCGGGACCACTACGATCGTTGCGGAAAAAATATCCATAAGGCATCCGACTATCAGCAGGAATATGTTCAGCACTGCTAGAAACATGAACTTGCTGGTTATGAAGTTGCGCATCAGACCGATAATTTTCATCGGGATCTGTTCGTCGATGAGGTAATTCGTAAGCCCTAGCGCACACCCCAGTATGATGAGGACGCCGCCCACGAGAATCATCGAATTCGATGCGACTCTGGGGATGTCTCGTCTTATGCTGATATCTTTATAGATGCAGACTTCCACGATAAGCACATAGACGACGGATATAGCCGCTGCCTCGGAGGC
>JAAZCA010000013.1 GCA_012513515.1 Myxococcales bacterium
ACTCACTTCTAGATTCTAGCTTCTTGATGTTTTGGTCGATGGTCAATTGTCCATGGTCGAAGTTATTGTTACAGCTAGTTTTTCAGAGGTTGCTTAGGTCAGAGAAGATATGTCTCGATTCGATCAGGCGTTCCTTTAGGACTTTTGTGGCAGGTGTATGGTAAAGATGCTTCCGCGTCCTGTCTGGCTCGATGCCGTGACATAGCCGCGGTGGGCGGAGGCTATGTTTTTCACGATTGAAAGCCCTAGTCCAGTCCCTCCGAGACTGCGGCTTCTCGCCTTGTCGATTCTGTAGAATCTTTCGAAGATCCTGGATAGATGTTCCTTGGGAATTCCGCACCCCTCATCTCTAACCCTTATGATAACCTCGTTAGCCTCACGGTGGGCATTTAGATATACGGAGCTGTCCGGGTTGCTGTACTTGATGGCATTGTCGAGAAGATTGGCTATCGCATGCTCAATGAGAAGCGGATTCGTCCTTAGTTTGAGTTCGGATTGGCAGAAGATGTCTATCTTTATCCCTTTTTGATCGGCCTTGATCGATGCGATCTCCACTGCTTCGGCGAGGAGCTCTTTTGCGCTGACCTCCTCCATAGGGATCTCGCTTTTTTCTATTTCCTGTTCGATCCTGGCAAGCATAAGCAGGTCGTCGATGATCGAGTTCAACCTCTCCGACTGTTTGTAGGCCGTGTGGAGAAAATTTGTTCTGTCATCATCGGAAAGATCTTTTCCCTCGATGACCATCTCCAAAAATCCTACTATAGATGTGACCGGTGTTCGCAGCTCATGCGAAACATTTGATACAAAATCCTTTCGGACGCGGTCGAGCTTTTCCAGGCGATCTCTCATCTTTTTCATGGATTCGCACAGGGAGGATATCTCCTGGCTGCCTGAGTCCGGCAAATGTGCGTTGAAATTTCCTTCGGTAAATTTTTCGGCGGCCAGTTCAAGCTGTTTTACCGGCCTACCTATCATCCTTGCAAACCAGATGCTTATGAAAAGCGCCACCGTCAAGATCGCCAGTCCCGTCATGACTATCTTGTAGTAGAGGGATGTCAGGGATGCCTTTATAAGCGTCAGAGGAACAGCCCCTCTGAGAACTCCGGTCTCTTTTTTTTCGTTCAAAACCGGGACGGCAGTGTATAGCATTTCTTCTCCAGTGGTGTCGCTTAACCTGACGCCGCTGGATATCTCTCCGCGCAGAGCTGCAGCAAACTCCGGCCTGGATGAGTGATTTTCCATCTGTCCGGCCTCGCCCGATGTGTCGCATGCGACTTTGCCATCGGCAAGAATAGCGGTTATCCTCATCCCCTCTATTTCTCCAAGTTCGGAACAGATTCTGCTGAGTGCCATTCCGGAAGGCATGAGATCGACTGCTATCCTGAGTTTGTCGGACATCTTTTCAGAGAATCTGGCGATGTAAAAAGATTTTATCGAACGGGAAGAGAACCACGCGAAAGCTGCCATGCACATGAATATTATGAGAGCGAAAAGCGGAATTATCTGCCAGATCAGCTTGGTACGCCTCATTTGTCCTCTCTCATTCTATAGCCGACGCCGCGGACCGTCTCTATGAAACGCCCCGCCCGGTCCCCAAGTTTTTTTCTGAGCCCTACGACCTGAACATCTACCGAGCGATCGGTCGCGGGATAATCATCTCCGTGAACGCTGCTTACGATCTGGCTTCGCGTAAACACCCTTCCGGGATTTTTTGCCAGCAGGTACAGGAGGCGGAACTCGGTTGCTGTGAGATCGGTTTTTTTACCCTTTATTTCAACCTCAAATTTTTTGGGATCTATGGATATGGAGTGGATTTTTACCGGAAGCTCTGTTGGAGAAGGATCCGGGGAAGTTTTCCTCATTGCCGCTTTCATCCTCGCTGCGAGGATCTTTGGGCTAAAGGGCTTGGTTATATAGTCGCATGCACCGAGTTCCAACCCTGTTACTATGTCGGATTCTTCGCCTTTTGCCGTTAGCATCATGATCGGTACGTCGCGCAATTTATCATCGAGTTTGCATTCTTTGCAAATTTCGAGTCCATCCCTGCCGGGAAGCATTATGTCGAGTATGACGAGGTCTGGTGAAAATTTTCGTATTTCCTCTACGGCGATCTCTCCGGATGCAATTCCCTTGGGTTCAAATCCTTCGCGCAATGAAACCTGGCTGACCAGTTCCCGTATTGCGTCGTCGTCCTCAACTATCATTACTTTTTTCATACTTCGGGCAGCCCTCCGATGGGGATGAGTATCAGTTTTGGAGCTATTGTCTAGGTGCTTTGATCGATTCGGATCAGTATGCCTTGGAAGTCGGGTCCAGAATCCGCTGGACTTAGGCCTCGCCGGACATATAATCCTGCGCCTCGGTGGATATATGCTCAAAATAATATTATTTCCGCTTCGAGTCCTAGCCTTTTTAATAGGTTATATCTCGTACAACTTCGAAATTGCATCGGACTGGCTGGTCGGGATTACCCGCAAAAGCGAGTATTTACGAAAGGGTTCCTGCAATAAATGTGGCAAATGCTGCATGCTGCTGGCCTTGCAGATTCCGCGATGCTTGGCGCGTTTTTCCGGCGCGCGCAGGATGATATCGATCTGGCACAAGTTTTTGATGAACTTCAATTTTGAGGGATTCGAAGAGGGCTGGATGCTTTACAGCTGCGGCTATTTCAATCATGAGCGAGGGAGTTCTGGAGGATGTTCCATATATCCTTTCCGCCACAGAATATGCAGATTTTTCCCACGCCAAAAGCTCTATGGGCACCCATCGCTGGATCCTGAATGCGGATATCGGTTCGTCGGCAGAAAAATTTCATCTGCCAATTTCGCTTCTTCCGGCATGACGTTCAATGAACAATTACGCGTGGTGCGTGAAAAGATAAAGAAATGAAATGGGAGAAAATTGGAAAAGTTTTCGTGGCGTGTGAGCAAGTCGGCTTTCGCCGCGGGCCGGTCATGTGACGTCATATATGCGTTGAGATTATTTCGATCTGGTGTAAAGTGTTCTGCCAGGGGGGGCGATGAGCGTAGTTACCGACAATCTGGGCTTCTGGTCGAGCAGGGCAAGGCCGATTGTGGGGCTGTCGCTCTGTGCCGCATTTGTTATCTTGCACCTCCTTCCTCTCTCGGCGGTTTTCGGAGGGGATGCGGACTATAATTTAATTGCTGGGCTTTTCGCCTCTTTGCCTCTGTATAATGTCGCGGATGCTATTCTCGCCTTGCTGGTTGTGGCGCATGCCTTCCTGTCGGTCCTCTCGATATATTACTCCTCAGTTGCCCCTGCATCTTTTTTTTCATCCGGGAATCTCACCTACGTCATCGGAAGGGTTTCGGCGGTGGCGATTGTGCCATTTGTAGCGTATATGATGTACGTGACAAGGTTTTCTCCAGGTGCAGTTCCGAGCGGCGCCGCCGATTTCAGTTCAATCTCATCTGTGATCTCATCGCGTTCCGAGTTCGTTTTTTTTGTATGTGGTTTCATAGCCTTTGGAGCCTACATAGCCTGTGCGTTGAGGCTCGTATTATTTCAATGGGGATTGCTCGCAGGCGCACGATCGAAAAGGTTTTTCTGGATTTTTACGTCCGGTGCAGGTTTTGTCGTAGCGGTGTGGGGTTTGCTGGTTCTTTTTGCTTTTAGGGCTTGATTGGAGATTAGATGCCTTCGGAACGAAAGAGAAAGATTCTCATCATAGGCGCGGGGCTCGCGGGGCAGATGGCCGCGGTTGTTGCGGCAAGGGCCGGTGCCTCTGTCACTATTACCTCAGTGCTCGAGCCGATGAGGGAGTATTCCTGCGAATTTTTAAACTCTTTCAACGTCTCGTCCGGCCGAAGTGAAAAATTTTTAGAAAGCTTTTTTTCGAAGGCTCTGGAAACTTCCTGCGGCCTTGCAGATTCCAAGATGCTCCGGTCGATGTGCGAGGCTTCGCGCAGCATGGCTGTATGGCTGGAAGATATCGGTGTTAGGTTCGATCGGGATTCAAACGGGCTGGTGAAAGAATGCGCCGACATCAGATGTGGATTTTCAACTATTCGCTCCGGCGAATTTACATCCCGCAGAATATCGCTGGCTTTATTTGGCGAGCTGTTGAAGCTTTCCTCTTGCGGATCAGTTTTTATGATGAACGGGTGGGAGTTTCTTTCACCTGTCATCGGCGATGCCGGCAGGTGTTGCGGTGCGGTGTTTATAAATAAAAAGAGCATGGAGATAAGGGCGATAGAGGCGGATGCTACCATAATGTCCTTCGGAGGATATTCTTCGATATATTCACCTACGCTTAGGTCCTCTTTTCTGGATGGGTCGGCGCTAGTCTCATCAATGCGGGGTGGGGCCAGGGCTGTCAATCCGGAGTTCATGTCTTTTGCTGAGTGCCATCATGATGATCATAACGAAGATAGCACGCCGGCTGCCTATTTCAGCCTTGGCGGCCTGGAGGTTGACCATTTCCACAAGTGTTCCGTAGTAGGGATGTACGCGGCCGGAGAGGCTGCTTGCGCCTATCACGGAGCCTCGTTGCTGAGTGGAAACGAAATTCTCTCTGAAGTTTACGGAGGATTTGTGGCGGGTAGTAGCGCTGCTGCAGGAGAGGAGGATGTCGGTCATGCCACTCCGCCCTCCCTTTTGGAATCAGCCGTTGCGGCGGAAGAGAAACTCAATGCCAAGATAGCATCTCACGAGGGGAGTGAGAACGCCTATGTCATAGCCCGGGAGCTTTCAGAGCTCCTTTCATCGGCGGGGCGCTTAGTCGGCGAGGCGGAACATTCTGCCGATTCATCTTTGAAGATAGCCGAACTGAAAGCACGTTTCAACTCGGCTCCGCTCGGTGATAAGATAGAATGGTGCAATCAAAACTTACTGTTCATGCGGAGGCTGGAAAAAAAGTTTGATATGGCCAAGATGTTAGTTGCAGCATGTAAACTGAGGCGCGAGAGCCGCGGAGTTTCTGGGAAGCCGGATCTTTCGGAAGGGTCTGGCGAAGTCGCTTCGAGGAGCGTTGCTATCATTGCATCCGGTGAGGTCGAGGTTTCCAATACGGTTTAAAATCCGCTTTATCAGGAGTCCCTGGATGAAAAAAGGGGAATTGGAAATTTTTTTGAAGGTGAAAAGGCAGGATGGTCCGGATGGAATATCCTACTGGGAACGCTTTGAATTTTCGGTTCCAGCAGAGACTACGGTCCTCTCGTTGATTTCGAAAATATCCGAGGAGCCTGTCACGGACGAAGGGAAACCATCCACCCACGTATGCGTAGAATCTTCATGTGGAAGGGGGCTCTGCGGATCTTGCTCAATGCTTATCAACGGGCGCCCCATGCTCGCATGCAAAACCATGGTTTCGGATTTGGATTCCAGAATAACTGTAGAGCCCCTGGCGAAATTTCCCGTCATAAGGGACTTGGTCACCGACAAGTCTTCGATGTGCGGGGATTTACTTTACCACGAGCTTTGGAGCGGTTGCGAATCTCTGCCCTCCGACGATGGCGGCTCTCCTGATTTTGCCAGATTTGAAGCGGGGCGGCAGCGCCTTTCAGCCTCCTTTATGGACTGTTTGATGTGTGGGGCCTGCGTCGAGGTCTGTCCCAGTGTCACTTCAAGGTCAAAATTTCCGGGCGCATGGCTTTTTAGCGTAATGCTAGGGATGAGCCTCAATTGTTCGGATTTATCCGCTATCAAAAAAATGAGGCGCTCAGCTGCAGGGCCGGAGGGGCTTTCCCAGTGCGAGGGGGTGGGAAACTGCTCCGAATTTTGCCCCATGGGGCTCAGGCTCTCCGATGCCATGGGAATCGCAGGTTTTGAGGCGGCGGTCCAGTCTTTGATTGATTTTATAAGGGAAGAGAGCTAATTCCCTAACCTATCTGAAACATAAAAGGAGGCTTTAATTATGAAAAGATATCTTTTTCTGCTGTTGATGTTGCCGGTCATTTTTATTGCCTGTGAAAAGATGGATTCTGCCGTAGAAAGCGCGACCCCTCCGCCCGACGCCGTAAATGACCATGTCGCGACCCCTTTTCAAGGGACTATGAATCCGGGCGCCGTTGCTACCATCGTCATCGGCGAGGCTTCATTTTCTGTGGAGATAGCGGAGTCCGACGAGGAGAGAAGGTTAGGGCTCATGAATCGTGAATCGATCCCTCCGAATTATGGGATGTGGTTTGTGTTTCCAGAATTAGTTCGGGAACCTTTCTGGATGAAAGATACTCAGATTCCTTTGGACATAATATTCGTCGGCGACGATATGAGAGTGGTCGATATCATCAAGAACGCTACGCCTGGATCTGAGGATCTTCTCAAATCAAAGGATCCCTACAGGTATGTTTTAGAGGTCAACTCCGGTTCTGCCGATCGATACGATATAGAAGTTGGCGATGCTGTCGAAAAGAGGGTTGGTCCTAAATAATATTTAGGATTGAAGCCATTAAGATTAAGATGACCTTACCGTTCCAACAATAACTTCGACCATGGACAATTGACCATCGACCAGAACATCAAGAAGCTAGAATCTAGAAGTGAGTTACCAGTCACGGTCGTTGCTGGATCTCCGATAAAGTCACTCGGGGATGACGACCTTCTCGTCACTCGGGGATGACGACCACACTGTCATTCCCGCGGTTTTAAGCTGCCGCTACCGCGGGGTTCCGACCGCTCACCAGTTACGAGTCACCAGGCAGGCGACTGACGCAGATAGCTTTTAGAGTCGCCCTGAATTTGCTGATTTTTCAGAGGTTACCTAAGGATTCCGGGTTTTCTTTTTGTTTGTTATCCAATCCTCTATTCGACCTTTTTCTCCTCGGCAGGAGGAGTTTCGGCTTCTGCAGCCTTCGCGGCTTTTTGTTCTGCTGCTTTCATCTTAAATTTTTCCAGGACTTCCTTTTCGGGTTTCTCCTCTTCGTTTTTCTGCCCCTCTTCCTCGGCGTAAACTATCGTGGCGTCCTTTTTAAGCTTGGTGAGTAGATCGCTTTTGGAGTCGCCACGCATTTTGAAAAGTATGTTTTGCTCGGCATCGCCGAATGGCTCAACTTCGGCGGCCTTGGTCACCATTATCAGGTGATAGCCTTTTGCAGTCTTGATCGGACCGGAGACCTGATCGACGCTCATCTCAAAGGCCTTCTCCACGAGAGGGGCCATTCCACGACCAGCCAGCCTCTGGTCGTCCTTGGATACCATTCCCATATCCCCGCCTTTGGATCTCGTGGCTATATCTTCCGAATTTTCCCTGGCGATTTTTGCAAAATCCTCTCCTGCCTCTACCTTTGTTTTTAATTCCTCTACGATCTTCAGGGCTTCCTGTTCTGTGCGAACCTTAGGGCCCTTTGCTGATTTTTTGGCTTTTTTGATCTCCTCAGGGGATTGGTATTTTATCATCACCTGGGACATCTTGAGCTTTTTGAATTCTTCAGGGTGCTCGTCGTAATATTTTTTCGCTACCTTTTTGAGGTCGCTTTCCACAAGCGACTGAGCGATGATCACCTTCCTGTATAGGTCTATCTTTGCCTTCACTTCCGAATCGCGATTGAGCCCCTGCTTTATCGCTTCCTGATAAAGGAGTTCCTGTTCGACGAGATTTTCGATGACTCCCTTTCTGCCGATCGGGCTGAGTAGCTGGGCCTTTATCCTCGGGTTTATATCGCCGAGTAGGTCAAGGTCACCTTGGGTGATCTTGTTTCCATTTATATCCACCACGACTTTGCCTGAGGATGATCCTCCGCCGCAGGCAGAAACAACGGAAACGACTAGCGCGAGTACGACAACGAGGCTTAATTTTTTCATGACTCCCCCTTGAAAGGTTTATTCGAGCGCGGTTTATACAACTTGCCGGTCTGACATGTCAAATAAGATGAAGCCCGAGGGTTTCTGGTCAATACCTTATTTGAAAAGCGGAGAACTCTCCTGCAGGCTCTTCCCATGAAAGATCGAATTTATCGACTTTTGCCGCTGGTGGTCCTTTTTGACACCACCTGGCCAGCTTTTCGAGCGACTCCTTCTTCCCTTCAGCCGTGATTTCTACCCCTCCGTCGGGAAGGTTTCTTACAAAGCCGGTCAGCCCCAACGCTTTGGCCTCTTTTTCGGTGTTGGCCCTGTAAAATACCCCCTGAACCCTTCCTCCAACCCTTATTTTTATTCTCTTCATGTTCGAATGGATGCCAGCATTATCTTGCAAAATCAAGCTGTTGTTGTAGCTATATCAGGTGCGAATAATCTGTCTGGATGTAGGCGAAAAGAGGATAGGGGTAGCTGCCAGCGACCCGTTTGGCTGGACGGCACAGCCCGTAGAAGTTATCACCAGAAAAAAAATATTGAATGATTTCAAAAGGATAGAATTTTTATGCAGGGAACTTTCGGCCGAACTTCTGCTTATTGGGATACCCCTTGATGCCGAAGGGGGGGTTGGCTTGCAGGCTCGCAAGGTGCGAAAGTTTGCCGACAAGCTTCTATTGCACCTTGAAAAATCCGGGATTACGATTCCTATGGAGTACTGGGATGAGAGATACTCCACCGCCGAGGCGGAGCGAAGGCTCGTCGAAAGCGATCTCTCTCGCGCTAAGAGAAAACGCGTCATAGACAAGATGGCTGCGGTTGTAATCCTAGAGGGGTATCTCTTTGCAAACGGGGATGGAAAATAGTTTTGCAGGGGGACGGAATGATAAAAAAATTTTTCAAATTTATTCTTCTGCTGACCTTCATCACCGTGGCCGTGGCGGCCCTCTCATTTTATGTGGCGGCCACCAAGTGGAGGTCCCCTTCCGATGCCGAACTCGATGTGAGGCCAGGTTCTTCCCTCAGGAGTATCGCGGCGCAGATGCACGATGTGGGAATCATAAGGGTCCCCAAACTTTTTGAACTTTACGTCAGGTCGAAGGGGGCGGGTGGAAAGATGAAAGCGGGGATGTACGATTTTCCGGCTGGTATGAACATGATCGAGGCTGCAGGAAAGCTCATCAGCGGAGATGTCCGCGCATACGACTTCACAATCATAGAGGGTTGGAACATAGAGGATATAGCGAAGGCCCTAGTCGGCAAGCCGTTCATAGTAAATGATGATATGCCTGCGGAGTTTAGGAGGCTTGCGCGCGACGAATCGCTCATGGACGAGCTCGGCATTTTTGAGGTCCCCTCTTTCGAAGGGTTTTTATTTCCGGACACATATCGATTCGACTATCCTCTCTCCGCAAAGGATTTCATAAGGCGGCTAGTATCGAGGTTTGATGAGGTTTGGCGATCCGTGCCCTCCGGAGGGGATGGAAGAAGCAGGAACGAGATCATCACGCTTGCCTCTATCGTGGAAAAGGAGACCGGAATTCCATCGGAGAGAGCTTTAGTTGCGGGCGTGTTCATGAACAGGCTTTTGAAGGGGATAGCTCTCCAGAGCGATCCGACGATCATCTACGGTCTTTCGAATTTTGACGGCAACATCAGGAAGCCCGATATATCCAATCCTCATCCATATAACACCTATGTTCACCGCGGGCTGCCGCCTGGCCCAATATGCAATCCTGGCAGGGCTTCAATCATAGCAGCTATGAACCCCGAAAAGACTGAATATTTCTATTTCGTATCGATGAATGACGGCTCACATCACTTTTCCAAGGACCTCGCAGAGCATCTCAAGGCGGTCAGGAGATATCAGACCTTTCGGAGCGATAAATGAACGAAAAGAAGATTCTTATTTCAAACGGGAGCGTCATCTGCGGGAATGGAAAGGTTTTCCCCAAGGGATGGATTCTGATCGACGGCGGAAAAATTTCCAGAATGGGTTCTTCGAAGCCCCCTTCTTGCGGAGAGAATACGATAGTTCTGGATGCTCAGGGGCACTATGTTATGCCCGGTTTTATAAATGCCCACACTCATCTGTACAGTCAGCTCGCGCGCGGTATCCCTGCGGGCAGGATGAAGAGTTTTGGACAAGTTCTCAAAGGGCTATGGTGGAAGCTCGATCGCGCTCTCACGCTCGAGGACGTGTACGTGAGCGCCACGCTTGGTGCGGTTGAGGCTATCAAGTCCGGAGTTACCACGGTAGTGGATCATCACGCTAGCTATGGCGCTATCACCGGTTCACTTGGCGCGGTTTCAGAGGCCGTATCGAATCTTGGAGTGCGCGCCTCTATCTGTTTTGAAATATCCGACAGGTGCGGCAAAGGGGCGCGCGATGAGGCGGTGGCCGAGACCGGGCTTTATCTGGAGAGTTTGAAAAATCATCAGGCGAGCGATCCGCGTTTTCTTCTCAGGGGGATGGTGGGATTGCATGCATCCATGACCCTCTCGGACGAAACCCTCGAGCAGGCTCTCGAACTCATGGAGATATTCGGCGTAGGGGCGCACGTTCATGTTGCAGAAGGAATTGAGGATGTAAATGCGACGCGAAAGATCTGCGGTCTTAGCCCGGCAGCTCGCTTGGTCAGGAAGGGAATCTTGAATCCGAACTCCCTTGCTATTCACTGCGTCCACGTCGACGAGGAGGATATCAAACTCATAAAAAAGGCCGGATGTTATGCCGTGCACAACCCATCTTCCAATCTCAATAACGCGGTTGGAGTTGCTCCATTTCTAGCTCTCTGCAGGGGCGGCGTTCCGGTCGCTATAGGAACTGACGGAATGAGCTCGGGCGTGGCCTGTGATATAAAACTGGCGTCGGTTCTCCATAAGCCTGGAGCCTTGGATGCGCAGGCTGCTTGGAATGAAGTCGAAGGCGCCGTCCGTTTCGTTGCTCCGCATATGGTTTCCGGAATGTTTGGCTGCAGCGTGGGCGTTTTGGAAAAAGGTGCCGCTGCAGATGTAATAATAGTCGATGATGCGCCGCCAACTCTTCTTGACGGAAAAAATTCGTGGGGGCACACTATTTTTGGCGTGTTGAATGCGCGGGTGCGCACCACGATAATCGACGGAAAAATTCGGATGCATGATTTTCAAATGGCTGATATAGACGAAATTTCTCTCTCCAATGCTGCGAGGAAGCTTTCGAAGCGGCTTTGGAAGAGGATCATTTGAAAATATATACTTTTACCGGCGTCTGTGCCGACTAATTTTTGATCGATGGAGGTTGTCAATGGTTAAAGAACTTGTTTGGGGCCCCACCTACGATGAGATGCTCGATCCCTCAAAGATTCCACACGCTGTTCGGAGCAAGGCGATAGAAGCGCTGGAGGGAGATCCGCTTTCGCCGCTCAATCTTTACAATATTTCCTGGAAGGATTCTTCCAACAGGATACGTCATATCGTTCTTCCCAAGGAGCTTACCGGGGTTGACGCTGAAATATGTGTGATAACCGGGCGGGGTTTTCCAACCGGCAGCCACAAGGTCGGTGCGACCTATTCGTGCACGGTTGAAAAACAGATCGCTGGCGAAATAGAGCCTGGCAGACATCGCCTTATATGGCCTTCGACAGGGAACTTTGGAGTGGGTGGCGCCTACGTCGGTGAACGAATGAACTACGAATCGCTCGTCATTCTTCCTGAAGAGGTAAGCAAGGAGCGCTTCGAAAAAATTGCCTGGTACGGAGCTAAGTACTTCAAGACGCCGGGGTGCGAATCAAACGTGAAAGAAATCTATGACAAGACGCACGAGCTGGAGCAAGAGCCAAACACCATCACGGTGAATCAGTTCACCGAGTTTGCGAACTATCGTTTTCATTACTACGTGACAGGCAATACCCTCGTCGAACTCTTCGAAGAGTTGAAACGCAGGGGCGTCGGCAGCAGGTTTGCCGCGATAACTTCCGCTATGGGCTCGGCCGGCACCATCGCCTGCGGAGACAGGGTGAAGGAGAGCCATCCCAGTTGTCGCATAATCGGGCTTGAGCCTGTGCAGTGCCCGACGCTCTACTCAAACGGTTTTGGGGGGCACGACATACAGGGGATAGGGGGCAAGCACGTCACATGGATTCACAATACCGACAACACCGACGCGATGATCTGCATAGACGAATGGGATTCAAAAAAGGGGATGCAGCTCATTCATGAAGAGGTCGGGACCGAACTCCTTGTCAGCCTCGGCGCGGATAGAAATGTGATGGAGGAGATGAAGGACCTCTTCGGCATATCCGGTATATGCAATATACTAGGGGCGATAAAGGCCGCGAAATTTTATGGATTTGGAAAAGGCGATATACTCTTCACCATTGCAACTGACTCTATCGACAGGTATTACAGCATTCTGGATCAGATGAACAAATTGCTTGGGAAGATGGACAAGGCTGAGGCCGAACGGAGGCTTGTTTCCATATTTCACCGACAGGGGACGGACTATGTGCTTGAGGGAACGAAACACGCTCACGACTGCTGGGCCAACCTGAAGTATTACACATGGGTGGAGCAACAGGGCAAAAGCGAGGAGGAATTGCGCGCCCAGAGGTCTCAGGAATATTGGAAGAAGCATCTGGCCGGGATCGCCGATACAAACAGAGCTATAATTGAACGCAGAAGGTTTTAATTTTTTGGAGTGTACAGATGGAAGCTGTCAGAAACGCCAAGATATCTGCGCTGGATGGAAATTCAACGCGCTTGGTTGATATCGCGATCAAAGATGGTATCGTCGCTGAAATTCTTCCCTCTGGTACTGTGCCGGCATCTGATGATGCGCTGGATGCCAAAGGGATGCTTCTCCTTCCTGGCGCTCTCGATCCCCATGTTCATTTCGATACCCCCGGTTATACCGACAGGGAGGATTTTTCCTGCGGTTCGATGGAGGCGGCTTCAGGTGGAGTTACGTGCGTTATAGATATGCCAGACACCTCCGTTCCTCCGGTTACCAATAGAAAAAATTTTCAGGCCAAGCTGAAAGTCATCTCCGAGATGTCGGTGATAGATTTTGCGCTCTGGGGCGGGATCTCCGGCAATTCGATCAGGCAGGCGAATTGGAAGAAGGATGTACAGTCCCTGATCGATCTTGGCGTGGTAGGATTCAAGACCTATCTGCTCTCCGGCATGCGAGAATTCGAAAATCTCTATCCCCTCGAGCTCGTCGAGGCGATAAAGTGCGTGAAGGACTTGGGTTCCATAGTCGGACTTCATGCCGAGGACAGGGAGTTCGTGCAGAAGAAGATGGCCATGCTGCAGACCGCAGGGCGATTCGATCCTAAGGCATATTATGAATGCAGGATGGATCCTTCCGAACTCAATGGCGTCATACAAGGTGTTTCCATCGCATCAGAGACGCGATGCCCTTTGCACATAGTCCATCTTGGGTCGGCCAAGGGGCTGAAGGAGATAGTCAAGGCCCGTTCATCAGGAGTTGATCTTACATGCGAGACATGCGCTCATTATCTGGCTTTTTCATTCGAGGATCTGATCTCCATGGGGTCCGTGCTAAAAACTGCTCCGGTGGTCAAGACCTACGAAGATTCCGCCGCTCTCTGGAACGCTGTCTGCGATGGGACGATCGACTTCGTTGCCAGCGATCATGCTCCTTGCAGGGATGTTGAAAAAAATACGGGAAGCATCTGGACCGATTACGCCGGCACCCCCGGCACTGGCCTGATGTTCCCATATATCTTTTCGGAGGGGTATTTAAAAGGGAGGTTCGATCTATCCAGGCTCATCCAGCTGACATCTTCTTCCGCTGCCAAGCGGTTCGGGCTTTATCCTAAAAAAGGCGCTATTGCAGCAGGCAGCGATGCGGATTTTATGATTGTGGATGAAACTAAAAAATGGACAGTGAAGGGCTCAAGTTTTTTTTCAAAGGGCCACCTCACTCCCTTCGAGGGAAGGGAATTCACGGGGAAGGTTGTAACTACAATCTGCCGGGGCAGCGTCGTCTATGATCATAGGTCTGGATTCAAAGTTTCTCCCGGGTACGGAAAGTTTGTGGATAGAAAACATTAGGAGGTCGTCATGTCGAATATCTCAATGCAAATAGCCCGTCTTGCCGAGTCACTTTCCACCAGCATCGCGAATTTTTTGGCGGATATAGTTTCTATCCCTTCCCTCTCCGGAGATGAAAAGAGGGTGGTCGAGCGCATAGGTCATGAGATGAAGGCGGTAGGTTTCGACGAGGTCCGCGTCGACGGACTGGGGTCCGTCATCGGGAGGATAGGGAGCGGAAAAAAGATAATAGCGATGGATGCGCATATCGACACGGTGGATGTTGGGACGCGCGAACTTTGGGACTTCGACCCTTTCGACGGGCACGTCAAAGGAGGCAAGGTGTGGGGACGTGGCGCCGCCGATCAAAAGGGTGGAATAGCTTCGCTGGTTTACGCCGGCAAGATCATTAAGGAGCTTGGGCTTGAGGATGATTACACGCTGCTGGTTACAGGCACCGTGATGGAAGAGGATTGCGATGGACTGTGCTGGGACTATCTTATCAGGGAAGAAAATGTGAGGCCGGATCTCTGTCTCATTACCGAACCCACGGGGCTCAGAATATATCGCGGCCACAGGGGCCGTATGGAGATGAAGGTGAACGTTAAGGGGCTGTCATCACACGGATCAGCGCCCGAGCGCGGCGACAATGCGATATACAAGATGGCCCCGCTTGTTCTGGATATAGAAAAACTCAATGCTGAACTTCAGCCTGACACAGAAAATTTTCTCGGCAAGGGCACCGTCGTCGTGAGCGATATATCGTCGGTCAGTCCTTCGCTTTGTGCCGTGGCCGATGGATGCTCCATACATCTCGATAGAAGGCTTACTGCGGGCGAGACAAAGGATATAGCAGTTGGACAGATACTCAACATAGTCGGGCGCGCTGGCGGCAAGGTGAGTATCCCCGTTTATGACAAACCGGGATACACTGGCAAGTCTCACCCCATGGAGTCATACTTCCCGACTTGGGTTACTCCAAAGGATCACCCTGCGGTTCGCGCCGCAGTTTCGTCATATGAAGGGCTCTTCAATTCCAAACCCGTCGTGGATAAGTGGACCTTTTCTACCAACGGCGTGACGGTCATGGGGGTCCACGGAATTCCTTGCGTAGGTTTCGGCCCCGGATTCGAAGAACAGGCGCATGCTCCGAATGAATGGACTCCTGTCGAACATCTCTGGAAGGCCGCGGCATTTTATGCGCAGTATCCCAAATCATATCTTTCTTTATAGCGTGACTCAAATGAGGGTTATTTGTAAGTTTTTGCTGCGCTTGTAATTTTGGATGTCCTGATATAGTGCTGATACACAAATAGAAGGGAGGCATCATGTCATCTATGAAAGGAAGGCATTTCATTACAACGCAGGATTGGAGCAAGGCGGAGCTGGATCGTGCGCTCGAACTTTCCTTTGAGCTGAAGGAAAAAAAGAAAAGGGGAGAGATTACGGACTGGCTGAAGAATCAGACGGTTTTCATGATCTTCTACGAACAGTCGACGCGCACCAGAAATTCCATGGGCTGCGGGATAACCCAGTTGGGCGGGAGTTCACACGATCTGACTCCTGACAAGATGCAGCTCTCTCACGGTGAAACGGCGAAGGATACCGCGCAGGTTCTTTCGAGGATGGGGCACGCCATCGCATGCCGCAACTGTTTTTATGATATAGGCAACAAGTACCTTCGCGAGATGGCTAAGTGGTCCGACATCCCGATTCTGAGCCTTCAGTGCGATGTTTATCATCCCATGCAGGTTATGGCCGATACGATGGTGATGCAGGAAAAGTTCGGGAAAAATCTCAAGGGGCTTAAAGTTACGATCAGCTGGGCATATGCAGAAAGTCATGCCAAACCCGTCTCGGTTCCGCAGTCCCAGCTTCTTATGTTCGCGCGCTACGGGGTGGATATCACTGTTGCCGCTCCGAAAGAGTTTCCGCTTCAAAAAAATATAGTTGAACAGGCCCGAAAGAATGCGGCGGAAGGCGGCGGTTCGATTCGTTTCGTCGACGATATGGACGCCGGGTTCGAGGGCGCCCAGGTTGTCATTCCCAAAAACTGGGGAGGCTTTGCGCACTTTGATAAATGGAACGACAGCGATGAGCAGAAGCACGAGATGAAAGCAAATCTAGAAAAATATAAGAGCTGGATCTGCGATGAGCGCCGCATGAAGCTCGCATCCAAGGACGTGAAATACATGCATGCGCTGCCTGCCGACCGCGGGAAGGAAGTCACTGATGCTGTTATAGACAATGAAAACTGGTCCATCGTAATAGACGAAGCCGAAAACAGGCTACATACCGCCAAGGCGGTCATGGCCCTTACAATGGGCGGGATCTCTTGAGACTATGGCAGAAGAGAATAACAGCGAAGAGGCTTTGATCGAAGAGACGATAGGCGATCTCTCCGAGGCGGAATGGGCTCCGGCGCTTACCGTGATATCGGGGCGCGGTGAAGGTAGCTGTATTCCAGTCGGCGATGGCGAATTTATAATAGGCAGGTTAAAGGATTGCGGCCTTAGGGTAGATGACAACTCCGTTTCGCGCAGGCACGCGAAGATAGACCAACGCCACGGGAGGTTCACAATAACGGATCTAGGGAGCAAGTGGGGGACCAAGATCAACGGTCAGGCCGTAGATCGCGCTGAAATAAAATTCGGCGACAAGATCGAAATCGCGGGCACTCTCATCAGTTTCGATCTCAAGAGGAGGGCCGAGTTCTGTCTGAAGAAGGGACGCGATAAACTGAAGATGTTTATCATCGCGTTGGCTGTTTTGGTATTTGTGGGAATCGCCGCGATTGCGTATTTCAGGTACAACGTTCAACAAAACATGTCTATGCCCGGCGGCGATGTTCTGGCGCAGATCATGAGCAATTATGACAGTGGAATCTACTACTACAATAAAATTGACTCCGATCCTGTCAAGAACAAGCAGCTGTGCCTTGAGCATATGAACGCGGTGGTCGATCTCGATCCCACCGGCAAGACGCGCTTTTCACGCAGCGCCAGAAGGATAATCGAGGGGTTGGAATAGTTGCATGTTCCGTACGAGGATTTGATGCGCAAAGATTTGTTTACCGAAATTCAGGCGAAATTTGAGGCTAATCGCTGCCTGATGTGCGCTGATGCTCCGTGCAGTTGCAACTGCCCCGCAGGGGTCGATGCGCGCGCTTTCATCAGAAAGATACGATTCGATAATCTCGATGGTGCAGTCAGGCTTCTCAAGAACTGCAATGTGCTTTCCGCTTCCTGCGCCTACATATGTCCGACCGGTTCCTCGTGCGCGGGTAAGTGCACGTCGGCACAGCTTTCTACTCCGATAGATATAGCGGGGCTGCAGAAATTCGTGATGGAATACGAGCGCAAGAGGGGGATGATAGTTCCTATTTTGGTTCCCGCAGATAAGGGTCCCATCGCAATCGTAGGCTCCGGACCGGCAGGTCTCGGATGTGCGGCCAAGCTGGCTTCGCTAGGTTACAAGGTCAAGGTGTTTGAGAAAGACGGCAGAATAGGCGGGCTTCTCACTAGCACAATCCCTTCATTCAGGCTTCCGAAAGAGGTCGTTGAATTTGAAATCGAGTTTATAAAAAAGCTCGGTGTGGAATTTGTAACCGATAAAAAAATAGATGATCCCAGGCTTCTTTTTAAGCAGGGTTTCAAGGCAATATTCATTGGAACCGGGCTTGTCAAATCGAGAGTCGCTGAATTCATAGGGGAAGATCGCCCGGGGGTTTTTCAGGCGCTGGATTTTTTGAGGAGCGCCAAGCTGGGAAAAATTCCAGATATGGGCCGCCGGGTTCTCGTCATCGGCGGCGGCGACACCGCGATAGATTCCGCCCGCGTCGCGAAGAGAGCGGGCACGGAATGTTTCATACTGTACAGGCGGATGCAGAACGAAATGCCTGCCTATGAAGAGGAGCTAGATGCGGCATGGCACGATGGCGTCGAGTTCTATTTTCGCGTCATTCCGAGATCTGTCGTTGGAAAGGACAGAATCGAGGGGCTAAAATGCGTGCGCGTGAAATGGCATGAGAAAATCGCTGGCATGAAGCAGGGCTATGATGTCGAAGGCCCCGAATTCACGATTTCATGCGACAGCGTGATCGTGGCTGCCGGGCAGGAGCCTGAAACGAATTTTGGATTGAGAAGCGGAAGCTCCGGCCTTATCGCGCTTGAAAAGGACTCGTTCAAAACATCAGAAAAATTCATCTACGCAGGAGGCGATATTACCTGCGGCGGAGGAACTGCTGCGCGCGCCGTTGGAATGGGAAAGCTTGCCGCTATCGAAATCGACAGCGATCTTTCATCTGCGTAAATTGGGGAACTATGTATCCTGATCCTAAAGCTGATCTGACGGTCAATTTCTGCGGGGTGAGTTTTGAAAATCCATTCATCCTCGCTGCGGCTCCACCCACTGACGATCTCGATATGGTGGCGGACGCATTCAAGGCAGGATGGGCCGGTGCGGTCTTAAAGACCACATCGGTTGAGGGGACTGAAGTTGATCTGGCATATCCCATGATGAGCGGCATCGACCTGGGCAACGACAGGCTGATGGGTATGGGAAACATAGACCTGATAAGCGAGCATCGCGTCGATGTGGTAGAAAAAAGAATTTCCGAGTTGAAGAGGAACTTCCAGAGCAAAGTCGTCATCGCTTCGGTAAGTGGCAGTTCGAAGGAGAGCTGGCAGGAGGTAACGCAGCGGGTGATCGCTGCTGGGGCTGATCTCGTAGAATGCAGCTTCTCCTGTCCGCAGGGTTCACTCGGGCTTAAGGCTGGAATGATGCTTGGGCAGGACCCTGTCGCATCGGCATTGGTAGTCGACTGGATCAAGAGTTCCGCCGGGGAAACGCCGGTGATAATAAAGCTGACTCCGCAGGTTGCCGATATCGCCGAGATAGCGATGGCTGTCAAAGATGCCGGGGCCGATGCTGTTTGCGTAGGCAACACGCTTCCGGCGCTCATGGGTGTTGATGTAGAAGACTTTGTTCCGATTCCGAACGTCTGCGGCAAATCGACATATTCCGGGCTCTCCGGTCCTGCCGTGAAGCCCATATCGCTGAAGTGCATATCCGTTATATCCAAGGAGGTCGGCATCCCAATAGCCGGCAGCGGAGGTGCGGTGAGCTGGAGGGATGCCCTCGAGTTCATCCTCGTTGGCGCCGGCGTCGTCGAATTTTGCACCGCCGTGATGCATTACGGATATGACATCATAGACGACTTGAAGGAGGGGCTCTCCTTTCACCTGGAAAGGCTGGGTATCTCTTCCGTGGCCGAACTCCGTGGTCGATCGCTCGAGTTTATAACTTCACACGACGACCTGACTCGCGCCAAGTGGCGTCCTTCGATAGATCTTGAATGCTGTGTCAAATGCGATGCCTGCGTGATCGCATGCCGCGACGGGGGTCACCGCGCGATAAGGGCCGATGATGATAGAAAGCCGGAAGTGGACGACGACAAGTGTGTGGGTTGCGCGCTTTGTTCCACGATGTGCCCGGTCAGGTGTATAAAGATGGTTAAGAGGGGCTGAGGATAAAAGGGTGGTCGTCTGATGAGCAAATTTATATTTGAGTGCATAGATTGCAAGAAGCATTACATTCCCAGCGATGTCGAGTACCTATGTGCCGAATGTGAAAAGTTGAATAAGCCGATGCAGCCTCTAAGAGGTATGCTACGCTGCATATACGATTACGGAAATATTTCAAAAAATTTTTCAAGGGTTGAAATAGTCACTAGCGAGAAGAAAAATTTTTCACGCTATCTAGATATATTGCCGATAGATTCTCCCGATTCAATCCCCCCTCTTGTTACGGGGCCGACTCCGCTTCGCCGCGCCATGAAGCTCGAACATGATTTTGGAGTGGATGAAATCTGGATCAAGGACGACACTGTTCTGCCGACCGGATCTTTCAAGGACCGCGCTTCTTCGATGGTCGTAGCAATTGCTGCTGAAAAGGGAATCGAGACCATAGCTACCGCATCTACGGGAAATGCGGCTACTGCCTTGGCAGGAATGGCTGCTTCTGCAGAACTTTCTAGTGTCATCTTCGTTCCGGAATCAGCGCCGAAGGCCAAGCTGACGCAGATAGCGGTCTATGGAGGGCGTCTTGTTCCGATAAAGGGGAACTACGATCAGGCGTTTGAACTTTCCACAGAGGCCTGCCGCGAATATGGATGGTATAACAGAAATACCGCTTACAATCCTTTTACAATCGAAGGAAAAAAAACGGCAGCTCTTGAGATATGGGAGCAGATGGAGTTTTCCGCTCCCGACTGGGTCGTGGTTCCGACAGGCGACGGAGTTATCCTAGCCGGCATTGAAAAGGGATTTTCAGATCTTCATCGAATGGGGCTTGTCGAAAAGATGCCAAAGCTCGCCGTCATTCAGGCGGAGGGGTGCCAGCCGATAGTTAAGAGCTTTTTGTCAGGTAATCCTGAAATCGAGCCGGAGCTGACTCCCAGGACGATAGCCGATTCTATCTCCGTCGGAGTCCCGCGTGCGGGTAGATGGGTGATGCAGGCGCTCTCTTCCTGCGGAGGAACCTGCCTCGCCGTTTCGGATGAGGAGATAATTTCGGCGATAGCATATCTTGGATCCTCCATGGGCGTTTTTGCCGAGCCGGCCGCCGCCACTGCTGTTGCGGGTCTGAAAAAGATGATCGAGTCGGGATCGATATCGGGGGGGGAACGAGTCGCAGTGCTTGTAACCGGGAACGGTCTAAAGGATGTGCCAGCGGCTTCACAGTCTGTCGAGTTTCCTCATTCGATAAGCCCCGATCTAAAATTGCTCCGGAAAATCATATCCCGCTGATTCATCCGATAGGCGAGTATCGTTTATTTCTTCGGAAGGGAGAAGGTGGTGAGCTTCCATTCGCGCAGGTCGATGCGCAGCACCCTTCCGCGAAGAGGGGGCTGGGTTTCAGTGATCAGGGATATCGTTTCATGCGCCTGCATCGATGCGGTGACAAAGACGATCGGAGCGGGATTGTCCAAAGAGGATTCCTCTCCGGTTTTTGAAGCGAGTTCCTCTTCGCCGTATATTCCTTCGATGCCGGAATCTCCGGGAAAGATCGTCATGAGCTGACCCATGTGTCCGGCTACAGCTGCATGAACCATCGGCATCTGTAGAATGCGCGCCGCTTTCTGAATTTCAAAGCGAAGGGATATGGAGTCGACGCAGTCGCATATCACATCCGTTTTATCTAGAAGTCTCTGTGCGTTTTCGGCGGTTAGTTTTTCATCGATAGCGATTATGTTGATGTCGGGATTTATATCGATGGCGCGTTTTTTCGCGATCTCCGTCTTTTTTGTTCCGATATTTTTTGCTGACGAAAGAAGCTGGCGGTTCAGGTTGGTTTGGTCGAAAACGTCGTAGTCGATTATCTTTATGTTGCCGACCCCGGCGCGGAGTAGATTCTCGAATAGGACGCCGCCGAGACCGCCAGCGCCTACGATAGTCACATGCGAATTGAGAAGTTTTTTCTGTCCTTCTTCCCCAATTTCTCCGATATTTTTTTGGTATCTTTCCGGTATCACGCCCACCTCCAGAGGCGCTCGGTCATGAGCATGGGATTTTCCGGATGAGGGCCTATTATGAATTCGAGCGTAGCTTTTTCGTTCCGCACAAATCTGCGAGGCTCTATCCCTATGATTCCCTGCTCCCAGTGTGTTGGCGCGGAAAATGGTGATGCGTCGGTGATGTCGCTTTTTCCCCAGAATGCCTTCGGCCAAAGCGCGAAGCCTTTTATTTCACAATCGGAGATGCATTTTAAGGATTGCTTAACGTGAATCGAATCGGAGAAGCTCTCTTTGAAATCCACCGCAGCGAGAAGAGTAGGTTCGGTCACGATGTGATTCGAGTCGGCTTTGCCGGTTTCCGAAATACGGTTTGTCGCCGGAATTTTGGAGAGCCCCGCCCCCCAGAGCTGCAGCTTCTGTGGAATGATGGTTCCGTCAGCGGAGAGAAAACGTTTTTTGGCATCAATCAGGGTAGAGAGTATGTTTTCATCAAAGGCAAAGCTGCCTACCGTTTCGCAGATTATTACATCCGCGCGGCATCCTATTTCGGAATTGAATGATAGCTGTTCGTGGAATATGATTTTTTCGTGAAGCCCTGCTGTGTGCGCGTTTTTCCTTGCCATTGCGATTGCTTCAGTATCGATCTCTATCGCATGAACCGTCTTGGCTCCGCATTTTGCAGCTTCGATGGCCAGTATTCCGAGGCCGGTTCCTATATCGACTACGATGTCGCCTGCCTTTACCGTATTGCGGATAGCGGAAATCAGCGGCGCTGTGCGCAGCGAATCCCCGATCATGCGGGCATGTCTTTCCTTTGAGGATGGCATGAACTCTCTCCAACAGGATCAGCCGGCGCAGAACTTCTCGTAGAAAAGTCCCCAGCGCAGCCCTCTGTCGCTTACGGTTATTTCCCTTAACCCAAGATGTTTCATCACTTCGTGAAACAAAACCGCTCCGGCGAATATCACCTCTGCCCGCTCCGGCTGCAAGCCCACAAGCTCTTTGCGCTCCTCCACGCTTCTTTCGCGAAGCTCGTCTATTATCTTGGCTACGGCATCGATGGAGAGCTTCTGCCCGTGGATAAGCTTGCTGTCATACTTTTCCACTTCAAAATGCATCGCCATGAGGGTGGTCGCTGTTCCTGCGGTGGCGATTACGTTCTGGGTTTCGGGAGAGGTCTCAATCGGCACGTCGTGCAAAAGGTGGTCGAAGATGGAGGTCCTGAGCTCGCTTTCGTCGTCATCGCTGACCGGATCCGAATGTATAAAATCTTCCGTCAGAGAAACGGAACCGATAGGCAAACTCGCTATTTCGAGAGGCTTCGGTCCCTTTATAAATTCTGTTGAGCCGCCTCCGATGTCTACCACTATTATATCTTTTCCGAAATCGATTGAGGAGGCTTCGTATGTCAGACGGGCTTCCTTTTCAGCGCCCATAATTTCGATGTCGATGCCGAGCTCGCTTTTTACTCTTTTTATGAAGGCGAGAGCATTGCTCGCCTTGCGAAGCACCTCAGTGCTGATTGCCGTTATCTCCGCTACATTGAAGGTTCCGCATGTTTGAAGGAATGATTTCAAGGCTGCGATCGTACGTTCTTCCCCTTCTTTGGAGATGCATCCGGTCTCAGTGAGTCCTTCGCCGAGCCTGGTTATCATCACTTTTTCCGTTCCGAGTTCAATCGCGCCGTTGGATTTTTTTTTAGCCACCAGCATCAGAACCGAGTTTGTGCCTATGTCGATCACGGCGCGCATGATCAGTCCGCCTTGGGGCCCCAAGCCGGCAGCAGCCCGTTCCCCTTGGAGATTCGCGTCTGATTGGAGCCGTCGGATCTCATGATGTAGATGGCGGCGCCTCCGTCGCGCGTGGAGGAAAATGTGATCAACCTTCCGTCAGGTGAGAAGGTCGGGTGCTCGTTGCTGCCTGTACCTATGGTCAGACGCTGTATGTTGCTGCCGTCTGGATTCATTATGAAGATGTCGAACGTTCCCATGTCGCGTCCTGCGAAGACTATCTTGTCCCCTATCGGAGACCAGTCGGGCATATCGTTCTGATAGCCGACGAAAGTAAGCCTGGAAATATCCTCCCCGTTCGATGACATCTTAAACAAGTGGAGCCCTCCAGCGCGTTCCGAGGAGAAGACGATCTGATCTCCTCCCGGGGACCATGCGGGCGATATGTCGATGTTGTAGTTTGTCGTTACGCGGTTCATCTTTTTTCCGGAAGGGAGCATCGTGTAGATGTTGGATGAACCGCTTATCGAAGATGCGAAGGCAATCGTCCCGCCATCGGGAGACCAGGCCGGAGTGATATTCGAGCCCTGTCCGTTGGTGATCCTCTTTTGGTCTTTCTGGCCGAGTCTGGTTATGTAAATGTCTGGATTTCCGTGGTGATAGGAGGTGTATGCCAGGCTTCCTCCGTCGGGAGACCAGGCTGAGCTCAGCGTAATGGATTTATTGTGCGTTATCGCGTAGGGCTTATAGCCGTCCATGTCCATGACGAATACATCCTTGGTCTTTTTTCCGGTTACCGCTGTGAAGGTTATCTTGCTGTTGAATACTCCGCGTATTCCGGTGAGCGCCTCCATGATCTCATCTGAGAACCTGTGCACTGCCCTGCGCATGTTTTCCTTGTCAACTTTGTACTGTTTTCCGACGAGCATCTCCCGGCTTTGGGTGTCGAAAAGGCGCAAGGTGATCGTCATCTTGCCGCTCTTTGATTCTACCTCACCCTTTACCATCGCCTGCGCGCCTATTGCCGACCAATATGCGAAACGGATACTTTCATCGGAGCTTCCCTCCTCCCTAGCGACGTCGCGGAACAGCTCGGTGGGAAGGACGTTGAAATATCCCGACAGGGTCAGGTCGTTGCGAATTATCGAGGAGATTTCCCGTCCGGTTCCGCCGCCGCGAAGGTCGGTGACGGCTATCGGAAATTTCTGATCCGATGGCTGATCTACGGGGATATAAATCCTCGCGTATGCAGCTTGGGATGCGAGCATGCAGAAAATTGTCAGCAAAAATATTTTACGAAACATATTGGTGTTCTCCTAATGGCTGGAAACTATCGTATAATGGGGACGATGTTTCAATGGAATTTTTAATAGCTGGGTTTAAGACGTGGGTCAAACTCGATAAGGAACCCCTCGTTGTATGCTTCCCAGGCCAGCCTGTCGGGCGGCTTTGGGAAGGGGGAGGCTTGTTTTACGGCCCTTACCGCAGATTGGTCGAAGGTCTGATTGCCGGAGGGAGATTCCCACCTGATCGTAACGACGTCGCCGTCGGTGTTTATCATGACCTCGATTTTGGCATTTAAATGCTGGCTTCCCTCTTCGATGAATTTGCCGGGGACGATCCATTCCCTGATTATCTTCGCCCTCACCATCGCCTGATACTTCAGGTATTCGGGATCGCTCGGGAGCACTTTCAGCGGTTCGGTGCCGGTGCCGTATTTATAACCTTCGGCGCTATCCTTTATCTGCGAGGCCTCCGGAACTATGGTCCTGCCCTTTACCTGCTTGTCTATCTTGGCTAGGGCATCGCGAATTTTTCGGTCGGTAGTCGATAACTGAGGCGGTTTTTTTTCCTCCTTGCCGTCGTTTTTGCGCGTTGTCTTTGCATCTACCTTGGGCCTTTCGGCAACGGCCTCGCCCTTTTTCGTTTTGTCGTCGGGGGGAGGGGCGGTCATCTTGGGCTCCATCGTCTCCTGCCGGATTTTTTCAGGCTGGAAGAGTTGTTTCTGTTCCTCGATGGTGCTGCGCGGAAGGTTTTCCGCTTTCTTGAGGCCTAGCCCGATTTCCTCGCTAGTTCCCTTCGGAAGGTCCACCCAGACCGCATCTATTCTCATCGGCCGTTCGCCGAACATAGATAATCCGAGATTGGGGGCCGTGATCAGGATGATTATTGTAACGATATGCGCGATGGCGGATATCATGAGAGGCGTCTTGAGCGCCTTGGCGTTATGGCTGGTGAGTCCTATTTCGAGGTATCTCTTCAATTTAATTCTTCCAGGTTTGTTCCCGAGAAATGCAGCATCGGAAGATCATCTCAGTCAAGCCGTTCCTCGCATCTTAAAGGGAGTTTCCTTTTTCAGGTTGTGTGATCATGCCGATCCTGTCGACACCCGCCTTTTTTGCGATGGACATTATCCTTATCACATCTCCATATCTGAGGTCGGTGTCTGCCTTGATGAAGAGGTCCTTCTGTTGCCTTTGCGAGAAGATGGCGGAGAGCCTTCCCTCGATCTCATCCATCGGTATCATTATCTTGTCGTCACCGATGTAGATAGCGCCGTTGTTCTGTACGGTCAGTATGATGTCCTCTTTCGCTCTTTTCAGGGCCGGCGCCGAGGCTTCAGGAAGATTTACGGGCAACCCCTGCTGGAGAAGAGGGGCGGTTATCATGAAGACGATAAGAAGCGTCAAGGCGACGTCAACGAGCGGAGTCACGTTGATCTCCGATAGAGATTTCATCTTTCCCCATTTTCTTTCCATTGCCATTTGAGAACCTCTTTGCGGGTTAAACTGTCTGGTTGTACTCGATATCTATTCTGTCGCTAAAGTCGTCGGCGAAATCATACAGGTCTTTGGAGAAAAAACGAATTTTTCTGACGTAGTGATTATAGAAAATGACGGCCGGTATGGCAGCCGCAAGGCCGGCCACTGTCGATATCAGCGCTTCTGCTATGTAGGGGCCGACTATCGCTATGCTCGATGCTCCGGTTCGCCCGATCTTCCAGAATGCCTGGAGGATTCCCCATACGGTTCCGAAGAGACCGATGAAAGGACAAACGGTGCTCGTCGTTGCGAGAAAGGGTACGCCGTATTCCATCTGTGCTATTTCATCCTCCGCTGAACGCCTGATCTCCCTGGTTACAATCCTCATCTTGTTGTTGCCCAGATTTTCACGGAGTGAATCGATGCCGGTTTTAAAGACGTTGAAGGCCGGACTCTTTCGGAAGGATCCTTTGGAGACGATCGCGTCTATCGACTTGGCCTGCCAAAAGAGCTGAAAGAATTTTTTTGATCTCTCGTTGGCCCTCTTCAGCTGTCTGTGTTTGCTCCCTATTATCGCCCAGGAGATCACCGAAAAAATAGCAAGCGATAACATTATCAGATGACCTACCATTCCCATGTTGAGGTACAGGTTGAAGAGGCTGCCATCTCCTGACGATACGCTAGATTCGATCAGCTGTGGTTCAACCTGGGCCAAAAATCCTATTAAGCTCATCATATTCAACTTCCTTCTCTGTTTAAGGTGTTTAGGGTTAAAAAATCCGGCGCATATTACTTTTCTTGCTCCTGCAATGTCAATGACAGCGAGCGGAAAAGCCCGGCCTCCCTGTCATCCAATGCTTATTGCGCGCCTGCGGCATGGCATCAAAAAAAGTCGATATCGTCAATGCGAGGGCGATTTTTCGTCGTTTATAACTAATTATCCATTGTTTTCATATGTTTACGCGGCAAGCGGATGTCATCTGTTTTGCGGAGAAAGGGTTTCGGAGTTCAAAAGGCTGAGGAGGATATGCTAATACTATTCTCAGCGAGTTCGACTAAGGAGGCGGCGAGTGGGGCAGGCGCACGATGAAGGTCCGGAAGTCTTCCACGAGGAAGTTGGATTTGAGGAGGTGAGTTTTGAGAGCAAGGTCCATCTGCATGCGATTGATCCGAATCCGGAGATTCAGAGGGATCGAGAGTCGGGCATTGCCAGCTCTTTAGAACGGTGGGGGAACCCTCCGCGCGGAGCGTGGAGTTTTGTTTTGCCTGATTTTTCTGGACAATCTCAAGTTGTGGCTGTAGCCAAGCGGCATATGCAGAACGGCAAAGATGCTCCAATAGGGATTTTCGACTCGGGTATAGGCGGGCTTACCGTCCTTTCTGCGATCAGACGTCATCTGCCCTGCGAGCATCTCATATATCTGGGGGATACCGCCAGGGTTCCGTACGGAACCAAATCGGCCGAGACGGTCGTCAGGTATTCCAGTGAGTGTGCGGAGTTTCTGATGGAAAAAGGGGCGAAGGCTATCGTAGTCGCCTGCAATACCGCATCGGCTTTCGCTTTGTCAGCGATCTCCTCGAAATTCGACCTCCCCGTTATAGGGGTCATCGCTCCCGGAGCTGCTGCGGCCGCTGCCATATCCAGGAAAAAAGTCGTTGGTGTGATAGGAACCACCGGAACTATCGCCAGCAATGCCTATGGAAGGGAGCTCAAGTCGATAGATTCAAACATCCGCGTTGTCAGCCGCGCCTGTCCTTTATTCGTTTCGCTGGTTGAAGAGGGGTGGCTGGACAATGAGGTGGCGGAAGCCGCCGCAAGAATCTATCTGGATGGAATGAGAGGGGAGGGGATAGACGCCTTGGTTTTGGGATGCACTCACTATCCTCTCCTCAAAGGCGTGATAGGGCGGTATTTGGGAGATTCAGTCGTCCTGGTCGATTCCGCTGAGACGACCGCCACATTTCTTTCTGACACTCTTGAAGCAGCGGAACTGAAGTCCGACCGGCCCGCCGGAAATTACAAGATATACGTCACCGATCTTCCCGGTAGGTTCGAGAGGATAGCCGGGGCGTTTTTGGGCGAGGAACCCCCTTCGGTTACCAGGGTCGATCTGTGATATCAACCGCTTGCAATTTTTTCTGTACTGTTAGAGCATGCGATCCCGGACGAACTCACGCCGGAATTTTCGTCATAAAAATCTGAGAGGTGATTTCTTGAAGTCTAGGGTGTGCCACGTTCTTACAGCTCTTCTCCTGATCCTCGTATCGACGCGCTCCTTTGCGATGAGCGACGACGGGTATGCCAACCTGCATATATTTTCGCGCGTGCTGCACTACATAGAGGAGAATTACGCTGGTAAGTTCGACGATTCCACTCTGATTCAGGGCGCGATACGCGGGATGCTCGACACCCTGGATCCTCACAGCGTGTATATGAGCCCCGATGCCTACAGGGAGCTCAAGGTCGATACGCGCGGGAGATTCGACGGAATAGGGATAGAGGTTTCCATCAAAGGTGGACACCTTACAGTGATATCCCCTATAAAGGGAACGCCGGCCGATTTCGCAGGCATCTATGCCGGAGACAGGATTGTCAAAATCAACGGAAAGGTTACCCAGGGCTTGGGGCTTAGCGAGGCCGTCGGGTTGATGCGTGGCAAGCGCGGTTCGCGTGTGGTGCTCACGATAAATCGAGACGGCGTGAAAGATAATTTCGACATAGCGGTCGTAAGAAGGATAATCAAGGTTCCCAGCGTTGCCGAGAAGCTGATCGACGACAGGTTTGCGTATCTGAGCATGGTGAATTTTCAGCAGGGGACTGCGCGCGCCGTCGAAAAGGCGATGAAACAACTTCGCAGGGAACTCGTCTTCAAGAGGGGTGAGTCCGCCGATTTCGACGGAATAATCTTAGACCTCAGAAAAAATCCTGGCGGCCTTCTCGATCAAGCGGTCGCGGTTTCCGATCTCTTTCTCTCCGAGGGAACGATCGTCAGCACCGAGACGAGGGGCAAGGAGATCGATCGCAGCATCGCGCGCGAGGATGGCACCTTTCCGAATTATCCGGTCGTCGTTTTGATCGACCGGGGATCCGCCTCCGCCTCCGAGATAGTGGCTGGCGCTCTTCAGGATAACAAGCGCGCCGTCATAATGGGGACGCGTTCATTCGGGAAGGGATCCGTTCAGACTGTGATAGATCTCGACGACGGTTCCGGCCTTAAGCTGACAATCGCGAGATATCTCACGCCCAGCGGCAAAAGCATACAGGATGAGGGGATCATTCCGGATGTCATCGTAGAGCAAAAGCCTCCGATGCCGAAAAAAGGCGGAGAGCCGGATTCTGGCGCTGTGCCGGTGGAAGAAAAGGATGAAAATGATAAACAAACTGAGAAGAGGGACTATCAGCTTGAGAAGGCGATTGAATACCTAAACGGTATTGTGCCCGCTCATGAAAATGATAAAGGATCTTCTCTATAAGGAGGATGTAAAAGATGGTGAAAAGAATTGGTATGTTGACAGGCGGTGGTGATTGTCCGGGGTTAAACGCTGTAATCAGAGCCGTTGTTCGCAGGGCGAGAGTTTTCGGCGGGTACGAGATGGTAGGGATCAAACACGGATGGCGCGGCCTTCTGGAGATGGACAGCGTTCCGCTTACCAGGGAAGACGTTCAGGGCATACTGTATCGCGGAGGCACTATCCTCGGAACGAGCAGGACCAACATCTTCAAGAACGAAGCGACAAAAAAGCTCGCCTACGAAAATTTCAAGAAGATGAATCTGGACGGGCTCATCGCAATAGGAGGGGAGGATACCCTCGGCGTTGCGAAGAAGATGAACGATGATGGCCTGCACGTAGTCGGCGTTCCGAAGACGATCGACAACGATCTGATGGGAACCGATTTTACCTTCGGTTTTGACACCGCGGTGGAGATAGCCACCGATGCGATCGACAGGCTTCATACGACCGCTGAATCCCACGACCGCGTTTTAGTGTGCGAAGTGATGGGACGCCATGCCGGCTGGATAGCTATGTATTCCGGCATAGCGGGGGGTGCGGACTGCATTTTAGTTCCTGAAAAGCCGATCGATATCGACGAAGTCTGCAGGATGGTCACTGAAAGGCGCGACGGCGGAATTGATTTCAGCATAGTCGTAGTTGCTGAGGGAGCCAAGTTCAAGAATCAGGACGAGATCCTTTCATCACAGCGCCTCGACGATTTCGGACACGTCCAGCTCGGCGGCATAGGGCATATACTGGCCAAGAAGATAGAGGAAAAGACCGGCTTTGATACAAGGGTTACGGTTCTTGGCCACATACAGCGCGGCGGAAAACCAACCGCACACGACAGGGTCCTTGCAACCCGCTACGGCGTTGCCGCCATGGATGCGGTTCATGCCGGCCGCTTCGGCATAATGGTAGCCCTGCAGGGGAAAGATGTCGTAGAAATTCCCTTGAGCACCGTCGTCGAAGGTATCAAAACGGTGGACGATGATCTCTATGAGATGTCCAAGACTTTCTGGGGGTATTGATCCAGCCCGTTTTTGACCTTTGTGGCCCGCTTTTCGGTTTTTGGAAAGCGGGCCTTTTCTTTGTAAGCTGACTGCTTGACAGCCCGGCTCGCTCGCGGATAGAGTGCGCAGCGCATAGACGCATACCCACGGGAGTTTCAAATGGCAGAGACTATGAAAGCGGTGATTAAG
The DNA here is from genome assembly GCA_012513515.1 of Myxococcales bacterium. Taxonomy (NCBI): domain Bacteria; kingdom Pseudomonadati; phylum Myxococcota; class Myxococcia; order Myxococcales; species Myxococcales bacterium. The sequence goes on from JAAZCA010000013.1 coordinate 30,494, forward strand.
CCGGCAGCCGGTCGCGGGGCGCTTGTTGCTGAGATGCCGATTCCGAAGATCACCTCGCATCAGGTTCTCGTCAAGGTCAGGGCGAGCTCGATCTGCGGAACCGACATCCACATCTACAACTGGGACGAGTGGTCGCAGAATCGCATCAAGCCTCCGATGATATTCGGCCATGAATTTTCCGGGGAGGTAGTCGAAGTGGGCGACCAGGTTGATCACATAGCTGTCGGGGATCATGTTTCCGCAGAGACGCACATACCATGCGGCGGTTGCTTTCAGTGCAGGACTGGAAAGATGCACATCTGCCGCGATCTCGAAATCCTCGGTGTCGATCGCGACGGCTGCTTCGCCGAATATATCGCCGTTCCTGAAATATGCTGTATCAAGAACGACAAATCACTTCCGTGGAATGTCGCATCGGTACAGGAGCCCTTCGGAAACGCGATGTACTGCGTAAGCGAAAGCGCGGTTGCCGGAAAGAGCGTTGCGATATTCGGCGACGGACCTACCGGGATCTTCGCCACCGGCATCGCCAGAGTTTTTGGGGCGACGAAACTCATCACTTGCGGGATGCAGAAGTTCAGGCTCGGTCTCCTGGAGGGTTTCAGTCCTGACACGATAGTAGATGTGACCGCATGTGACGCTGCTGATGCCATCCTCGATGCCACGAAGGGTGAAGGCGTTGACGTCGTAATCGAGATGAGCGGCTCTGAAAAGGCGATGCACGACGGTTTCAAAGTCGTTAAAAAAGGCGGCGTCTTCACCGCCTTTGGCATTCCTGCGAAGCGCGTCACGATCGACCTTGCCGAGGAGATCATCTTCAAGGGAATCAAGATCAACGGCATCAATGGAAGGAAGATGTTCGACACATGGTTCGAGGTCGCAAATATCTTGAACTCTGGCAGGATAGATATTACTCCTGTTCTGACGCACGAGTTTCCGCTGGAAAAATTCGACGATGCGATGGCGCTTTTAAATGCCAAAGAGGTTGTTGCAGGCAAGATAGTTCTTAAGGAGCCTCTGAAAAGCTAGCTGTAAGCGCCTCTAGAAACTATCTATGAAAGCCGTCTGCCATCAGTCACGAGTCACGGTTGTTGCTGGATCCCCGATTAAAGCACTCGGAGATGACGACCATACTGTCATTCCCGCGGCACTAAGCCGCCGCTACCGCGGGGTTCCGACCGTTCACCAGTTACGAGTCACGGTTGTTTCGGGAATGGCAAACGCATAGTTTTTAGAGGTGCCCTGAGTTTGCTGATTTTTCAGAGGTTACTTAACTCTTGAAGTTCTGTTATGGGAGCTGTTCATGCTTGGAATAAAAGATCATGCGCCTGTTCGCTACGTGATGCAGGGTTATAACGTTGCCGAAACTTTAAAGCTAAAAGAGATCGACAGGATGTTTCGCGGGGTGTCCTCTGAACAGTCCTCGACAAAACTGACATACAGGGAGGGTGAGAACGGTTTTTATTACATTTACAGGTTCGGGTCGGTGATATTTTTCAACATCGATCCAGAGCGCCAGCGCGCTATCATAGAGAAGATTAAGATGATCATAGGGCATGCCCCTGAGATGATCACCAGCGAAGAGTTCTATATCGACATAAAGCCCGGCGAAAAAAGTTCCGTCGGGTTTGACGGCGCGGTTTTCGATATACTCTCCAGCGATCGCATCGAGATCATCTCTTTAGTGCTCGCTCAGTCGATGGCCCTCGAATTTTTCGAGACCCATGTCGATGAGATGCTCAAGTGGACTGGCAAGATAGCCGGCTCGCTCAAGGACAAGGGGCGCCTCATCCAGAGCAGCAGAAAAATCAAAAAATATATAGGGCAGTGCATAACCGCCAAACAGCAGCTAGTCGCCTCTTTATACCTCTTGGATAAGCCGGACGAAACTTGGGAGGTGCAGGTCCTCGACAAGCTCTACTACGAAGCCGTGGATATGTTCGAGATAAAGGACCGTTACAAAACGCTGGATTACAAGTTGCGCATGATCCAGGAAAACCTGGAGCTTATCGCTAATCTGCTTCAGTACCGCCATGCGAATTATCTGGAATGGGCGATCATAATCCTCATCGCCATCGAAATATTTTTTTCCATCTATGAACATTTTTTGAAGCACTGACTTGAATCGTGATACATTGAAGGAGGTATTATGTACGATGCTCTGCGGGCCGTTGTTGAAAATGAACTTTCTGAAATCAAATCGGCCGGGCTCTGGAAAGAGGAGTGGGAGATCCTCTCCCCACAGGGGTCGAAGATAAGGGTCGCCGAAGGGGAAGTTATAAACTTCTGCGCTAACAACTATCTCGGACTTGCCAACGATCCGGACGTTATTGCTGCGGCGAAGAGAGGGTTGGACCTCTACGGTTTCGGAACCGCATCGGTGCGTTTCATATGCGGCACTTTCGACATCCATCGCCAGCTGGAAGCCGAGCTGACGAAATTTTTCGGAACCGAGGATACGATACTCTATTCCTCCTGCTATGAGGCCAACGAGGGACTATTCGAAACACTGCTCTCGGAAAATGACGCCGTCATTTCCGATCAACTCAACCACGCCTCTATCATCGATGGCATCAGGCTCTGCAAGGCAAAGAGATATCGCTATTCGAATTCAGATATGAGCGATCTCGATGCGAAACTCGCTCAGGCGAAAGCCGACGGGGCGCGCCTCATTATGATCGCAACTGACGGCGTATTTTCGATGGATGGCTATATCGCCAAGCTCGACCAGATCTGCGATATCGCCGAGCGATATGGTGCGATCGTCATGGTGGACGACAGCCATGCCACGGGTTTTGTCGGCAAAAGCGGAAGGGGAACGCCGGAGCACTGCGGGGTGATGAAGCGTGTCGATATTATCACGAGCACCATGGGGAAGGCTATGGGGGGCGCCGCTGGCGGTTTCACGACTGGCAAAAAATCGATGGTGGATCTGTTGAGACAGCGTTCCAGGCCTTATCTGTTTTCAAATGCGCTTCCACCGCTTGTATGCTCCGCGACTCTCGAGGTTCTCAAAAAGCTCAGCAAGAGCATGGAGCTTCGCGACAGGCTCGAGAATAACACGAAATATTTCAGATCGGAGCTTGCGAAGGTTGGTCTCAAGGTTCTCGAAGGAACTCATCCGATAACTCCGATCATGTTCGGCGAGGCGAAGCTCGCGGCCGATGTTGCAAGGGATATGCTGAAGGAAGGGGTTTACGTAAAGGGATTTTCATTTCCGGTTGTGCCCAAGGGGCTTGCGCGGATACGCTGTCAGGTTTCGGCGGTTCATACCAAACAGGAGCTAGACCATACGGTTTCGGCATTTGCAAAGGTGTGCAAAAGACGCGGTGTAATCTAAAGACGTATATTCATCAAAATAGATGTTATTCAGGGCGACCGTGATCGATGACGATTGACAATGGACCTGCTGCTACACGTTATTTCATCCAGATTATAATCTGCCGCACGGCTGCGAGATATATCGCTGCTGTACCTATTCCCAACAGTATGGTCTTCGCCACGGCCTTGGCGAAGGATTTGTCCGTGAAATATGAGATGATCTTTTCGAGCATCAGCTCTCCCCGGTTTCAGCTTTCGACTGTGGAAATATCATAGTTGTATCTTCATTTTGACTTTCAGAAATTATTTTTGTCAGCATGCCTATCAATTCTTCCGGAGAGAGATTCGTCTTTTCGACAACACATGTCCCCGCCAATTTTATAGATAGGGATTCCGGACAGACTGATTTGCAGAACTCCTTCATCTTCTCCGGGAGAGAGCACCTTATCCGTTTCGAAAATTGTTTTAAATGATCGAGGTCTATTTCAGGGAGGAGGATGGCTAGCGAGTTTTTGCCGGTTTTTGCGCTGCTATCCACTATCCGTATAATGTATGACAGGGCTGCCGCCGCCGCGTCGATGATTCTATCGCCCTCATTGGGTGTCGCCTCCGGCGGGTGGATAGATTTTGGCGTTATCACAATGACCGCTACGGAAAATTTAGAACCATATCTGGCATTTCTTTCCATTTCCACCAACAGTTCGTGCTCAAAAGATTTGGAGCTCCCGAAATTTTCCGAGACATAGTTCCTGAACTCATCTGAATTTTTCAGGAGCGATTCAAAGGAACCGCGCTCGGATATTTTCCCGCCGCTGAAAAAAGCTATCTCATCGGCCATCTTCAGCGACTGCAGCTTGGAGGCAAGAATTATCACCTTCTTGGTTTTGGAAATTGCGACTATAGTTTCGCCGAATTTGTATTCGTTTCTCAGTTCTTCCAGCCGATCCTGTTCCTGAAAAATTATGATGGACGGGTCTTTGAGCAGAACCCTCGCCATCGCCACGAGGTTTCTTTCCATCGCCGAAAGATACGCTCCGCCGGGGCCTGCCTCGGTGTCGTACCCTCCCGGCAATTTTTCTATGAATTCATCCGCGCCTACCGTTTGAGCCGCGCGTATCGCGTCGCCGCGCTCTTTCTGCTGGCTTCCGTACAGGATGTTTTCCATGATGGAGCCGTCGAAGATTACCGCTTTTTGCGACAGAAAGCCTATTTTCTCTCCAACCTTTCCGAAGCTGATTTCAGAAATCTCGTTTTCGCTGACCATCGCTGCCGTTTCATCTTCGGCGAGGTTCCTGATCATCGATCCCGTAAATTTTTTTGCCTCGTCCTCAGATGCGCCGACTATTGCAAGTATTCCCCTTGTTGAGACGGGCAGCACGCCCATCTCAGCGGAGGAAGGATAATTGAAATCTTCGAAGGATATCCCGCCATCGCCGGAAGGAATTTTTTCCTGGCTTGACAGAATCTCGGAAGAAGTTCTTGCCGCCTCCCTGTATGCGCGAAACGAGAGCATGAAGTCCTTCGCATGAAGCAGGTGAGTTAAAAGAAGGGCCGTATAGATGGCAGCAGCCAGTGCCATTCCTGCAGTAATCGCGCCGGATGCCAGCCGGTAGGCCGTGTACCATGCCACGGTCAATCCCCATATCTTCAAGGCCGGAGATGATGATAGCCTGCAGAGCGCTTCCAGCACCTCGGATTTTATCGCAGCCATATCCCGTCGCCGAAGGAGCGTAGCGACGGCCGAGCTTTCGCTTTCCGCCTGCGCAAAGGCCCTTACCGATTCAGCCGCCTCCATCCGTTCGCAGATTCTTTTTTCGAGCGCTCTCTGTGAGCGCACGCCTTCGAAAAAGGAGGATATCTTCAGCTTCTGGCAGATGTTTTCCTCCATCCCGCGGATGAATATCGCGGAAAATCCCATCAACGATATGACGGGATCGATTCTCCAGAGCATGGCTGAGATGATAAAAAAGCCGAGCCCTCTTGCAAAAGCTCTGGGCAGCGAACCCGCGAGAAAAGAGGCTATCCGGTCCGGCATATGCGATATGAGATCTATCGTCCTCTCCTTTTCTTCGCACGAGGATACGCTTTCGGGATTTGCTATAGCGCATTCAAAGAATTTCTTGGAAAGGGTTGATGACAGCTGCCTCGAGGATATTGTGCCAAGGTGCAGCGCGAAGAAATTGAGCGCGGAGGATGCTAGGATGGAGAGCGCCGATACCGCTATGCACGCATTCATCATCCTTATATTTTTTTCCGATGCCGCAAAGTCGATCAAGAGCCTCGCCATCTCAGGGGCTGGGACCCAGAGAAGGAAGGCCAGTGCGGAGAATATGGCGGAAAACGCGATAGCGACCACAGTCGCCGGCGTGAAAAGGCCGTAGGATTTCATCGTCTTTATGAAGCGCATCTGGGAATGTGGCATGATTGCAAGTTTATACCAACTGATCAAGCTGAATATGGAGAATCAAGATGAAGATGAAGACCTTACCGTTCCAACAATAACTTCGACCATGGACAATTGACCACTCGGGAATGACAATCACGCCGTCATTCCCGCGGCACTAAGCCGCCGCTAACGCGGGGCAAACGGGAATCCTGTTCCAACCGTTCACCAGTCACGAGTCACGGCTGTTACGGGATCCCAGCCTGCCCAATTAGCCATTCACTTGCCGGCACGACTTTAATTTTAAAGCCCTCCAAATCGATCATTTCAGATTGACTCAGCGTAATTATCGCGCCCTCTTTTATTGAAAGTGCTTTCATAGCGCAAATAAGCCCTAGCGTCTCGCGCTTCATGTTGCTCTCGTCCAAATTCGAGCAAACTTGATATGCCTTCACAATCTTTCTCCCCTGCTTAATTATAAAATCACACTCATTTTTATAATCGTCCCAATAAAACAGCTCATAATTATTTACATAAGAGAGCCGTTTTAACTCCACAGCAACTGCATTCTCTAAATATCTGCCTGTATCATCACTGAAAGCAAAACGTATCGAACTCGCCATGCCATTATCGATGCAATAGACTTTTTTAAATGAGGATTGCTGTTCTGTTAGCTTGTATGAAAACTTATTTAAAGTGAAAATAAGAAAGCTTTTTTCCAGATAATTTATATATTCTCTGATTGTGTTTGAACTCTTTATCCCCAGACGTTTTGCAATCTTACTTGCTGAAATTTTCGATGTAATATTGTTAATAAGCAGGACCGATAACTCTTCGAGCTCTTTTGCGAATTGCAAACTATAACGAACGACTATGTCTTTTGTGATTATAGATGTGATCAAATTACGGACAAACTCTTGACCAAATTTATAACGGTCAAAAATTCCACCATCAATCAAATACTCGTTAAGATGCTTCGACAATTCTCCAGAATATCTTGTCGTCTTCTTTGAATCTTTATAATCAAACTTTTGATAATCGAGATATTCAGCAAAATTCATA